>CAYOSB010000014.1:0-31066 GCA_964406495.1 uncultured Bacteroidaceae bacterium
TATTCGTCCTCCTTCGTCGTCCTCATGAGCTCCACTTCGTTCCGGTTGTTGCCTCGCAAAATATTTATATTATAAAAGTGCTCGGGCTCCTACGCTAAAGCTCCGGCGACAGCGTGCGAACCTTCATCATTTTGCCTTTAAGCTTCGTTCTAAATATTAACTTCGCTGAGCTCATCGCCAGGGCGATTTCGGTTCATGTTCTTTTGTCAGTGCACCGCTGAAATATCTATGCTCTATCATGAAGGTTTCATCATCTTAAAGATTAATTTTCATATTGATTCCCTGGCAGCTTTTTTCTTTTTGTCATACAGAGCGATCATTTTTACCTTTCTGTGACAGGTATCTGCTTTACCCGGGTGGCAGATGGATGTTTTAAAAACCAATCCGTCACATTCCGGCTCCTTTGCTTCCTGCCCGGCACATTCTTGCACTTTATGAACTTTTACTATACATTGATCACGACTGCTAAGATAATAAACCGACTGAATTATGAACCATCCGGAAAACCACTCCAATAAATCCGGCAAAGACAACCGCCTGGTGAAAGAAGACTATGTTACCGTCCCGGAAAGACCGTGCAAAGGTGTGGAATTGATTGAGGATGCCGCGCAGGAGCACTTCAGGGAGGAAGGATTTTTTTACCAGGGAAAGACACTGGTCATAGGATCCGGCCGGGAACTAAACTGTTTTTTTTCAATGATCAGGTGAGAAATTCCAGGAAGTTGTTTTGGTCAATTACCTGGTAAGATGCATTGGGGTAGGTTTCCAGCCAAAGTTTTGGTGGTTTTACTTTTTTTGCCTGCCACTTAAACTCATATCCATAAAGTTTTCCGTCCCTTTCTTCTACCAGATCCACTTCTTTCTGGTCATATGTCCGCCAGAAATATTTGTTTGTATATATTTTGAGATACTCCCTGGATTTCAGCCTTTCTGAAAACATCAGGTTCTCCCATAACATTCCAACGTCATTCCTGAATTTCAATGGATTAAAGTTGTTGATCACTGCATTTCTTACACCATTATCCACGAAATAGTATCGGTGTGATTTTGTTATTTCTTTTCTGAGATTGGAAGAGAATGCCTGCACTTTTACGATCACAAAGACTTTCTCCAGTAGGTCAATATATCGCTCCACCGTTTGTTTAGCAATTTGTAACTGATTGCTCAGTTCATTCAGCGAAACCTCCATACCAATCTGAAAAGCAAGCAGCCGAAGCAGATCCATTAATTTTGATGCGTTTCTTATGTTCTCAAGCTCAAGTATATCCTTCAGGAGAAGGGCGTTTCTCAGGTGTACAAGTGTGTCTGTTTTTGCCTCGCGGCTTTCTGCCACCATTACTTCAGGATAGCCTCCAAAGACCATTAAATCTTCCAGTTGCTGGATCACGTGCATGCCACCTGTGTTTTTTTTCAGCTCCAAAATGGAAATGGGATAGAGCATCGCTGAAATTTGTCTTCCCACCAGCGGCTCTCCAATCTTATTGGTAAGGTCAAATGAGGATGATCCACTTGCGATAATTTGAAGGCCAGGAATATGATCTGCCAGAAGTTTTAGGGCACTGCCAATCTTTTCAATTTGTTGCGCCTCATCTAAAAAAAGAAAATCATAGCCTGAAAATGCCCCTTTTAAACGGGGCAAACTCATCGACTCCAGGATTTCACGAATGGTCTGATCATTTCCATCACCCCGAAATACCTTTTGTTTGTCTGTTAACATCTTGTTGATCAGACTTGACTTTCCGACCTGTCGTGGGCCATGTAGTACCAGTACTTTTGGTTTTTTCAGCAGGTTATTAAAATTCTTTTCGTAATATCGGGTGATCCAGATCATCTCGGGAAATGTTTATTCTACATATAAACTTGCTAAATTGAACTAAATATAGATATAAAAGTTGCTAAATTCAAATAAATACAGGAATTTATTATGACAAAAACACCATACGCATTGAGAACACACGTCATCCACCTCGGGACCCTCAAAGTCGATGCCTTTGAGATGATCATGGGAATCCCGGAAGCCCTGATCCGGGAGCGCTACGAGATTGATGATCATGACCACATGCGGATCGGGATGAATGCCCTGCTCGTTGAAACGGGTCATCGTGTGATCCTGTTCGATCCCGGGTGTGCGACTTTTTTGTCGCGTTCGCTGGCTGAGACCTACGACCTGGTTATGGAGCAACCCCTGGAAGCAACCATCAGGTATGCCGGGTATGGGATGGACCAGGTTACCGACGTGGTTTTTACCCACCTGCATTTCGACCATGGCAGCGGGGCGTTCCAGCGCGTCCGGGGAGGTATCGTAAAAGCTTTTCCAAATGCCCGTTACGTGGTGAGCAAAGCGCAACTCGATCACATCGGTTCCCTCGACAGGGAAGCGCAGGGTTCATTTTTTCATAAACTGTTGCGGTTTGCCGGGGAGCTGACCTGGGCGGAAGACTGGCACACCGAAGGAATCCGGTTTTTCACTTCGCACGGACACACCAGGCACATGCTGGTACCTGTGGTTGAAACGGGTGACCGGACCCTGTTGTATGCGACCGACCTGGTGCCCATGCAGCTTCATATGCAGCCGGGTGCAACCAGCTATTATGATGAAGATAAATCTTTACTGGAAAAGGAAAGGAATGAGGTACTGAACGACCTGGATCCGGCGACACAGATCATCTTCTACCATGAACCTGTGTGGTTTTCCCGGACATGATTCCCCGGAATCCATCAAGGTGTTGGGCGGAATTTACGGTGTTGTTGGCTGTCAGCACTCGCTTAACGCCCAGGTCGATTACCTGTACTCCAGGATCTGGCCTGCTTCCCTGAGCCTTGCCGCCAGGTCGGTATAGTTCAACTGATGGACCTCTTCTCCCCGTTCGATAGCCATACCGGCCATCATGCCTGCACTCTGTCCAAGGATCATAAATACCGGTTCCATGCGGATGGAACCGAATGCAATATGTGAACTTGAGACGGCTACGGGAACGATGAGATTTTTGCATTCAGCCTGCCGGGGCAGCAGCGCACCCATTTCAACCTGGTAGGGCGTTTTGGGAGGAACACCGATGTCCCCTTCATTTTGTACAAAGCCTTCCGGCGTGATATACCGTTGTACGTTGTGGGAGTCCATGGTGTATGACCCCATTCCCACAGACCTTGGGACTTTACGCTTTCCAAGAATCTCATTTTCCGTCATCACAAAATCACCGATCATCCTGCGTGCTTCACGCACATAGATCTGGTGCGGCCAGTTTCCATTGTCTGTGAATTCATCTTTTGCCAGCCCCCATTGTTGCATTTCACGGCGAATATCTTCCGGCACCCGCTGGTCGGTGGCATAGAAATAAAGCATTCCCTGCTGGTACGACCTATGCTGGTTGATGATCTTTTTTCTTATTTCATATGTGGCTTCGGGGTATTCATAATTCTTGCCAATGAAATCAAAACTGAACGGTCCATGATTGTTAACGTCGGTTTTGCTGTTAGGTATGGGATCGAATTTCCGAACCGTCTCCCGCCATCCTTTGTTTAACACTCTAACCAGCAGTTCATATTGCGAAGGATCATACTGATCTGGTTGCTCAAAAGGTATCCTGTTTTCTGCTACTTTGGTCAGGCACATCCTGAAGCAATAGGCCTGGACCTTGTCATCGCCTTCTCCCTTTTGTCCGGGAGGATCGCCTGATACACCTGCAACCAGTCCACTTGTGGGGTCGTCTTCGACAACGTAGGGACTCACCTGCAGATTCCCGAAATGATGCTTATGATGAAATACCCCGGTCTGCACACCGTTCCATTGCTCATTGTACATGCTGTTCGGCTCCCTGCCAACATGATAGCTTACCCCGGAAGCTGCCAGCAAGTCTCCCTCATAGCTGGCATCGATAAACATTTTGCCCCGGTAGGTTTTACCTCCCAGCATCGTGATTGAAAGAATTTTTCCATCCTTCATTTCAACGCCATTTTCCCTGTTCAGCCATTGGTCTCGATCCACTATTATGCCGTGCTCGCGCACCAAATCCTCAAAGACCTGTTCTGCAACGTGGGGTTCAAAGATCCACATGGTTCGCTTGTCACCATCAATGGCCGGCGTACCCTGTCCCTGGTTCCCGTATGCTTCTTTCTCCTGCCATTTCCAGGCAGTATCCTGCTGGTAATGCGAATAGACCCGCTGGTAAAATTCCCTCGACAGTCCCCCAATCACTTCTTTGTTGCCGGTGTCCGTATATCCCAATCCACTTGCTGACAATCCACCCAGGTGTTTTTCCGGGCATACAATCACCACAGAACGATCCATCCTGGCGAGTTGCACTGCTGCTGTAATTGCAGCGGAGGTTCCACCATAGATGACCACGTCGGTCTTTTCATTCCTTTCCTTTGAGCCTTCAGTGCACCCCGGATTCAACAGTAATATTGACAGCAGGATACCAGCCCATTTGGAGATCTTATTTATCATGTGTTTCAATTTATTTCACAGGCAGCATTCAGACAATGCCTGTTGTTTAACAAGTATATATTTTAGTTATAGTATTTATTTACAATTAATTACAATCTTCGTTTATGCTCAAGGTGACTAGTTGCCTCGCAGAACATTTATATTATAAAGGTGCTCGGCGAACCTTCATCAATACCCCTCGGGCTTCGTGCAATATATACATGCCCTTTTGTGCTTGCTTCCTCTGAAAATAAAATGCTCAATGATGAAGGTTTCATTTATTGTCAAAGCACGTTTTTATATCCCTTGCAGCCATCCCGCGAGAAGTGTCAAAGTGAAATAATCATCCTGATTTCACTGCAACCTCTTCTGTCAGCGCTTTCAGGTCCATCCCGGAAAAGGAGCCGGAGGACATGAAGAGGTAGATACCGGCTCCCTGGTTGAGGGCTGCAACACGTAATTCTTCCCTGTCATTCACGACCTTGACATTGGGTGTACCGAAGCATTCTGAAACAAATGCTTTCTCCAGCGGCTGGAGTTTCTTGAATTCCACCACATGGGGATCGTAAAACACATAGGCCTGATCCGCCTTCTCCAGGCTGTTCCTGTACTGCGGTAAAAAATCCTTGTTCAGGCTGCTGTAGGTATGGATTTCCAAAAATGCATAAATCTGCTCTTCCGGCCATTGTTCCCTGAAACTATCCAGGGTGGCTTTAACCTTGGAGGGTGCATGGGCAAAATCGAGGAAGACTTTTACAGTATCATTTTCTGCCAGCAGTTCCTGTCGCCTGGCTGCGCCCCTGAAGCTGGTGATGGCCTCGTAGAACTGATCGTCGGTGACCCCCAGCTCCCTGCACACCTCCAGGGCGGCCTGGATATTCTGCATGTTGTGGTTCCCGAAAACAGGGACGCTCACCCTTGTTTTCTCTCCTGTCAGCCAGGTCTTATTTGCTTCCAGGGAATAGGGATGCGCATCATATGGAACAGTCCTGCAGGCCAGCCGGGTGGTGATTTCCTGTAACTCCTTATCTTCTCCGTACCAGAACAAAATACCTTTTTCATCGATCATTTCTCCGAAGATCCGGAACTGCTCCAGGTAATTCTCATAGGTGGGGAACACGTTCATATGGTCCCAAGCAATACCAGTGAGCACTGCAATATGCGGATGGTACAGGTGAAATTTGGGTCGCATGTCGATGGGAGAGGAGAAGTATTCATCCCCTTCAAGTATGATCAGTGGTGCGCCTGGCGTCAGTTTCACCATGGTCTCAAATCCCTCCAGCTGTGATCCCACCATGTAATCAAATTCATAGTGGTTGAACCAGAGCACATGCATGATCATGGACGTGACCGTTGTCTTGCCATGACTGCCACCGATCACCACCCGTTTTTTATCCCGGCTTTGTTCATAGATATATTCGGGGAAGGACCATATTTTAATGCCCAATTCCTGTGCCCGGATCAGTTCCGGGTTGTCTTTTTTCGCGTGCATGCCCAGGATGACACCATCCAGTCCGGATGTGATCCGGTCCGGGTCCCAACCGGTCTTTTCAGGCAATAGCCCGTAGCTGTCCAGCCTGGACTTTGAGGGTTCGAAGATCTCATCGTCTGAACCGGTGACCCGGAATCCCTTGTTGTGCAGTGCCATGGCCAGGTTGTGCATTACGGCACCACCGATGGCGATCATATGAATATGCATATAGCGAATGTAGCAAGAATCTTCGAAAACCCGGGACGGGCATGTTATTATTTCCTGCTTGCTGTATGATTTCTCAACAGCAGGCTGGATTCAATATAGAGTTGGTGTCAGCCCCCGATTCCTCTTTAGCAGTATGTTGAATTCAATATCTCCAGGATCTTTTTACCAGCCGCTGTCACGGAGCTGCCCGGCCCAAAGATCGCCACGACTCCCTCATTGTACAGGAACTCATAATCCTGTGCCGGGATCACACCCCCGGCGATCACCATGATGTCTTCACGTCCCTGTTTCTTCAGTTCCTTAAGAACTGATGGGATCAGGGTCTTATGACCTGCAGCCAGGGAGGATACCCCCAGCACATGGACATCATTCTCAACCGCCTGCCTGGCAGCTTCCGCAGGTGTCTGAAACAACGGGCCGATATCCACATCAAACCCGATATCGGCATACCCGGTGGATACCACTTTCGCACCGCGATCGTGTCCGTCCTGTCCCATCTTGGCAATCATGATGCGTGGCTGGCGCCCCTGTTTTTTGGCAAATTCCTTCGCCAGTTCCCTGGCTTCCTCAAAGGTTGTATCATTCTTGGATTCAGAGGAGTAAATGCCTGAGATGGACCTGATCACGGCCTTGTACCTGCCACTCACCTCCTCGATCGCTGTTGAGATCTCGCCCAGTGAAGCACGCTTTTTCGCAGCTTCCACCGAGAGTTCGAGCAGGTTGCCATTGCCGGTTTTTGCGGCCTGTGTGATTGCCTCCAGGGCTGCGGCAACTTCTGTGTTGTTCCGGTTTTCTTTTAGTTTTTTCAACCTGGCGATCTGTGATTTGCGAACTGCAGTATTGTCTACGGTGAGGATATCGATGGGATCCTCTTTGTCCAGCCTGTATTTATTAACACCCACAATGGTATCTTTCCTGCTGTCGATCCTGGCCTGTTTCCTGGCTGCAGCCTCCTCGATCCGCATCTTGGGGATGCCGGTTTCTATCGCCCTGGCCATTCCGCCCAGCTTCTCGATCTCTTCGATGTGTTCCCAGGCACGCTGCGCTATTTCATGCGTGAGCGATTCCACGTAGTAGGAGCCGGCCCAGGGATCCACCGATCTGCAAATGCTGGTCTCCTCCTGCAGATAGATCTGGGTATTCCTTGCGATACGTGCTGAAAAGTCTGTGGGTAATGCAATGGCCTCATCAAGTGCGTTGGTATGCAGCGACTGGGTATGCCCGAGGGCTGCCGCCGTGGCTTCGATACAGGTGCGGGCCACATTGTTGAATGGATCCTGCTCTGTGAGGCTCCATCCCGATGTCTGGGAATGGGTCCGCAAAGCCATGGATTTGGGATTTTTAGGATTGAACTGCTTGACGATCTTTGCCCAGAGCATCCTGGCGGCACGCATTTTTGCAATTTCCATGAAATGATTCATTCCGATCGCCCAGAAGAATGATACCCTCGGTGCAAACTTGTCAATATCGATCCCTGCATCGATCCCTGCCCGGAGATACTCCAGCCCGTCGGCCAGGGTATAGGCCAGCTCAATATCCGCTGTGGCACCTGCTTCCTGCATGTGGTAGCCGGAAACGCTGATACTGTTGAAACGGGGCATGTTTTTGGAGGTATACTCGAAAATATCGGCGATGATCTTCATGGACATTTTCGGCGGATAGATATAGGTGTTCCGTACCATGAATTCCTTGAGTATATCATTCTGAATGGTCCCGGTAAGTTCTTCCAGTTTTGCCCCCTGTTCCAGCCCGGCAACGATATAAAATGCCATGATCGGGAGTACGGCCCCGTTCATGGTCATGGAGACTGACATTTCATTGAGCGGGATCTCATCGAAAAGAATCTGCATGTCGAGGATCGAATCCACTGCCACGCCAGCTTTACCCACGTCGCCGACCACGCGTTCGTGATCTGAATCATATCCCCGGTGTGTGGCCAGGTCAAATGCGATGGAAAGCCCTTTCTGACCGGCAGCCAGGTTCCTGCGGTAAAATGCATTGGATTCCTCGGCTGTGGAAAAGCCTGCATACTGCCTGATGGTCCAGGGACGCATGGCATACATTGCAGAATAGGGTCCGCGCAGGAATGGAGGAAGTCCCGCAGCATAATCAAGATGTTCCATTCCCTGCAGGTCAGATGCAGAATACGAAGGTTTGATGTCTATGTGTTCCGGGGTCGTCCAGGTCTTTCCTGTTCCTGCTGCACGTGTCCCGTTTTGCAACGGTTTCTTTATATCGGTTTTCGAAAAATCAGGTCTCATAATTCATGTTTTTCCGCGATGACGCCAATTGTTTGATTCAGCAGGCGTTCAATATCGCAATGGTACTATTCATCTATTTTCAACAGGTCCTGGAAATTCCTGAGTTCGTCGAGCAAATTGCTTTTCACATGGATAAAATGCTCGATGCCTTTTTCATTAAGCGCCTCAATTGAATGCTTCGGATATCCGGCGATCACGATCAATGTGTTTTCGTGCAGGGCATCATAGACTGCAGGAGCGGTGGTGCCGTACGCTTCATCTGAGCTGCAGAGCACCACGATGTCGGCAGCGGATTTTTTCGCTGCAGTGATTCCTTTTTCGATACTGTCAAATCCCAGGTTATCCAATATCTCGTACCCTGCACACGCAAAGAAATTACCTGCAAACATGGCACGTGCAGTACGCCAGGCGGGTTCACCATATTTGAGCAGGAACACCCTTGGTCTTTTCTTACTTTTTTCAGTCTGCAGGCGCAGTTCCTCTATCTCTCCGGCTACCCTGAACGGATGAATGGGCCTGAAGGTGGTAGTTGTTTCACCTGGTGTATCCGGTATTAGTACTTCCTGATCAAGAAGCATTTCGGAGAAGGCGGGATACTGGTTCACGCCCAGGACCGCGTCACGGCGGGATGCAGCCCTGTTGCGTTTATTTTTCATGGAAACATCCACTTCATCCTGGACAATTCCCTGTCTGAATGCCTCAATAAAACCGCCTTTTTCCTCTGCCTGCAGAAAATGATGCCATGCCTGGGCAATGATGCTTTCTGTGAGCTTTTCAATATAGTAGGATCCCGCAGCCGGATCTGCAACTTTATCAAAATATGCTTCTTCCTTGAGAATGACCTGTATATTCCGGGCGATTCTTGATGAAAATTCATTCTCTTCCCTGTACCATTGGTCGAATGGCAACACCGAGACCACATCACTGCCACCAAGGCTTGCCGACATGGTCTCAGTGGTCGTGCGCAGCATGTTCACATTTGCATCGTAAAGGGTCAGGTTCCAGGCTGCTGACCTTGAATGGATATGCATTGGTGTTGGTGCTTTCACGCCCCATTCATTTAGGATTATATTCCACAGGTGCCTCGCTGCCCTGGGCTTGGCAATTTCCATGAAATAATTGGGACCGGTAGCAAAGCTGAAGGATATCTGTGATGCAATGTCGGCTGGCTCCAGGCCTCGACTGGTAAGCTCATCCAGGTACGTATTGGCCATGGCCAGGCCAAAACCCAGCTCCTGGGAAAGTGTGGATCCACCGTCCTGCATTGATCCTGCATCGATCGTGATGGTTCTGAACAGCGGGAACAGTCCGGCGCCTTTTCGGATGATCTCTGCGATCGCATCAAAATGTGATGGATCGATCTCTCCGTGCTTCACCATGTGTCCAACCGGATCAACACCCAATGAACCGCTGAAGCGTTCAGGATTTTTTCCGCTATTATTGATAAAGGAGATGAGTACATCAAAGAGTTGGAGCGGTTCGCTCACATTCCAGAAATAAAAGGGTATTTTTTCAATATCGATCTCCCGGAACAGCGATTCGATTTTGGCAGCATCCGTGTTTTTAATATGCCTGAAATCGAGGCCGATTGCCTCTACTCCGCGATCCAAAATATTCCTGATCCTGCAATTACAGGCCTCTGGATCTGGATCCACCACCAGGTCCTGCCGGATGCTCCATTTGTTACCCTGCTGAATACCGGGTAAGGCACGATTGGAACCCGCTGTCGGAGTATTTGTACGATCGAGGTCTTCCTGCCTGTAGTAAGGCTGCACATCAAATCCTTCCTCTGTGTGCCATACCAGCTTCCTGTCGAAGTCGGCACCCTTCAGATCAGCGATGATCTTTTCCTTCCACTCCCGTGATGTTACTGGTGGAAAATCATCAAAAAGTCGGTTCTTGGTCATTGTGATATGAATCGGTTAAGAAGTTGCAAAGTAACTACAATGCGACCTGACTGACAACATTTTATTTCATATTTTATATCATATTTGTATATGATGGTATATCCCGCAAATGTCTGTTGCAGGAGGATTTCAATCACAATCCCCATGTTGCCATTAAAAAATGGACGTTCTGTCCGACAGGGAGAGAGCCCGTGGTGAACCATTCATCCCTTCAGATACCGAATTATCGATCAACACCGGGTCTGTGATTGAAATGGCTGCTATCTTTTCCCGATCATTTTCGAAGGATCCACCCACTCGTCGAATTCCGCTTCCGTAAGGTATTTCATGGCCAGGGCTGCTTCCTTCAGCGTTGTGCCTTCCTTGTGTGCCTTTTTGGCAATCTCGGCTGCCTTTTCATATCCAATGTGGGTATTCAGGGCAGTCACCAGCATCAGGGAATTGTCCAGGTTCTCTTTGATCCGTTCATGGTTGGGTTCGATCCCGACGGCACAGTTTTCATTAAATGAAAGACACGCATCGCCGATCAGCCTTGCCGATTGGAGGAAGTTATGAATCATTACCGGTTTGAATACATTCAGCTCAAAATGACCATTACTGCCGCCTACATTGATGGCGACATCATTGCCAAGTACCTGTGCGCACACCATAGTAAGGGCCTCCGCCTGGGTGGGATTCACTTTGCCGGGCATGATCGATGATCCGGGTTCGTTGGCAGGAATGATGATCTCCCCGATCCCGCAACGTGGTCCGGAGGCAAGCATCCGGATGTCGTTGCCGATCTTCATAAGACTGACCGCCAGGGTCTTCAGTGCTCCGTGCGACTCCACGATCGCATCGTGTGCCGCCAGCCCTTCGAATTTGTTGGAACCGGTTACAAAAGACAGTTCAGTATATTTTGCTATGTAGGCTGCAACGATGCGGTCATAATCTTCCGGGGTATTGATACCGGTACCCACAGCGGTACCTCCAAGTGCAATCTCGGAGAGATGATCGAAAGAGAAGACAAGTGACTTCAGCCCATGCTCAAGTTGTGATACATACCCCGATAATTCCTGTCCAAGGGTAAGAGGTGTGGCATCCATGAAGTGGGTTCGTCCGATCTTTACCACATCCTTGAATTGTTCAGATTTTTCTTTCAGGGTATCCCTCAGTTCCTTCACCCCGGGGATGGTGCGTTCCATCAGTACCTGGTATGCTGCAATATGCATTGCAGTGGGGAAGGTGTCGTTGGAGGACTGTGACTTATTGACGTCATCATTGGGATGGATCAGGCGTGTTCCTTCTCCCAGTTTGTTCCCGAGCAGCACATGGGCACGGTTGGCAACGACCTCGTTTACATTCATGTTCGATTGTGTTCCTGAACCAGTCTGGTAAACCACCAGCGGAAACTGGTCATTCAGTTTTCCTTCGATGATCTCATCACATACCTGCATGATGATGTCTGCCTTTTCTTTGGGCAATACCCCGAGGTCAAGGTTTGCTGCTGCAGCGGCTTTTTTCAGGTACCCGAAAGCGCGGATGATCTCTTCGGGCATCTTTACATTTCCAATTTTAAAATTGTTAAGCGAGCGCTGGGTTTGCGCACCCCAGTATTTGTCAGCAGGAACCTGCACTTCGCCCATTGTGTCTTTTTCTATACGGTAGTCCATAGTTTTATGATTTTGAACCTAAAGGTAATGAAATCGGTGGTGATTTGCAGGGTGGATGGGTATGTTTTTAAGGCTTCCTCCAGCGATGTTCCGGGGGGACTCAAAAAACACAGGACCAGCTCCAGGAGCAGCTTATGAAAAAAGCAATGCAGATCAAACCGGGATGATTCTCCGGAACATCCGGAAATCAATCTGCAAGGAGTCACTTTTGATTACAAGACAGGCTGGAATCTAGGAATCAATTTTCATCATCAAAACGGTGATGTAGGCTACCTGGTCTGCATCATATTCCACACCCACTGCACATTGCGTGTAATCCCCCAACAGGCGCTGGGCATGATCCGGATCATCAGTCCAGTTTTCCACGATAGCTGCTGCCGTGGCATTTGTTGAGCTCTGGACCAGCGTCATAGCATTGTACCCTCCAAATTTGTCGTGGATGATATCCCAGTGGACGTATATACCCGTTGTATCCACGTCATTCAAACCACTTGCCATTTTTGCACTGAATAGTTGTGCCTCCCGGGTCATGGGGTAATTTTGGACAAAAGGGCCGGTGATCTGATTGGCTTCGCGGAAGGTCTTGATCTCACCGTAAATCTGAGATTCGATGACCTTGATATTTACAAATGGTTCATCGTCTCCGCAAGCTTTGGAAATAAGCAACAAGAATGCAATGGCAGTACTGACTGCCAACAATGATCTGTTCATGGCTCCTGTTTTTCTGGTTCAATTGCAATATAGACCAAAAAACTAAAGCAATGGTTGTATGTTTTCCACAGGGTCGCCAATCACAGCTTGATCATTCTTTTCTACGATGGGGCGCCGGATCAGTTTGGGGTTTTCAACGAGGATGCGGATCCATTCCTTCTCAGAAAGATCTTTTCCTTTCAATTCCTTCCTGTACTTTTCTTCCTGTTTGCGGACCAGCTCTTCGGCGGGGATTCCCAGTTTCCTGACCAGTTGTTCCAGTTCCTCTTTGCTCAGCGGGTCTTTCAGGTATTCCCGCACCTCGGGATCGATGTTTTTCTCCACCAGGAAGGAGAGTCCCGCCCTTGATTTTTTACATCTCGGATTATGGTAAATCTTCATACCATTGTTGGTTTTTGTTAATGAAATCTGCATCCAGCACGAACATCCCCCGGCCATGTGTGGCAATGATCACCAGGTTTTCGCGTGGATGGATCTTCAGGTCATGAACATAGGTGCAGGGCAGGTCGCCAAGGACCTCCCATGTTTCTCCTTTGTCGGTTGATATGTATACACCCACATCAGTGCCTGTATATAAGATATTCTCTTTGTGCGGATCTTCACGGATCACGTTGACGGGTCCGATGGGAATGTTTTCTGAAAGGTCCTCCCAGGTTTCCCCGAAATCGGTGCTTTTCCATAAGTATACCTGGGCGTCATCGTCCCTGCGGCCGGTTTGGGTCACGTAAACAGTTCCAAAATCATATGCGGAGGCGATGATCCTGGAGATCCAGCGGACCGGCATGGGGTTGTCAAGAATCTCTTCCCAGTGCTCGCCACCATCCTTAGTGCGCCATAGTTTCCCGTCATCGGTCCCCGCGTAGATCAGTCCCGAACGAAAAGGTGATTCGTCGATGGCGGTGAGGGTCTGGTAGCTGATGTCGCCGCGCTTTTCAGGATCATTGGTGGTGAGGTCAGGACTGATCCGCTTCCAGGTTTCCCCCAGGTCCTCTGAGCGCATCACATGCTGCACGCCGTGGTATACAATGTCCGGATTGTGGGGGGAGAAGATCGTGGGTGCCATCCACTGGCCGCGGAACGCTGCCTCTTCGGGGTAGGTGGAGGGTAACACATACCGGTTATCTTCAAGATAATTATTCACTGTTCCCTTCGCCAGTTTTCCATAGAAGAGGGAGGCAAAGATCGTGTTGTTGTCGCGTGGATCCACGATATGGGTACTGCCCTCGGAGCCCAGGGTGTATTTCCATTCTGTTGCCGGGATCTGATCACGTCCGTTGGAGAGATCCACCTCTGCATAAAAGCTGTGGTGGTCCTGAATGGAGCCATAAACCCTGAAGGGGTCTGCATGATCGAATGCAATATTGTAGAATTGTGCCAGGGGAAGCTCTTTGATCAGGCTGCGCCAGTTTTTTCCACGGTCATAAGAAACGCTGATCCCGCCATCGTGTGCTGAAAGAATATAGTTGGAGTTGTCGGGATCGATCCACATGCCGTGGTGGTCTGCATGAATATCCTTTATCTCATTGAATGTTTCTCCGCTGTCGAAAGACTGGTTGAGCCAGATGCCCAGGGAATAGATGTTGTTTTCGTCGTTGGGATCCACCCTGATTTGTCCGAACACCCATCCGTAAGTGGAGGAATGATTGCGCATGTATTCTTGCATTTTTTCCGACTTGCCGCTGGTCTGTACCCAGTGCTCACCGCCGTCGGTAGTTTTAAAGATCGTTGCACCGACGAGCACATCTTTCATGGGCCGGCCGTAGTTGTCCAGTTCGCCTTCTTTGGCTTTGCGGGCAACAGCGTAGTTGTCGATCAGCAGGTACAATACATCGGGATCTGACCTGGAGATATCAATGCCCATCCGTCCACGGTGCTGCGGTTCCGGCAGACCGTTGTTTATTTTCTTCCAGGTTGTGCCGCCATCCGTGGTTTTCCAGACATGGTTGTTTTTATGGTCCGGATAGGTTCTGGGATCGTTCCATTTCAGTCGGGTACGCTGCCAGGAAGTGGCATAGAGGATTTCCGGATCTTCCGGATGCATCAGCAGGTCGATGAATCCCGTCCCTTTGTCAATGTAATTGATCTTTTCCCAGGACTGTCCGGCATCTGTGGTCTTGTAGATGCCCCGTTCCTTGTTTTGGGTCCATTCATGACCTGCTGAGGCCACATAAACGATGTCCGGGTTTTCAGGATGAATGATGATCCGTGAAATGGTAAAGGTGTTTTCGAGTCCCATGTGTGTCCATGTCGTACCGCCGTCTTCCGTTTTCCATACCCCGGCCCCGGAATTGGAGGATCTGAAAATGTTTGCTTCACCTGTTCCTGCCCAGACGATCTCCGGGTTGGAGGGTGCCAGTGCAATGTCGCCGATGGAGGAGGTACCGTAATGGTCGAACACCGGTTCGAAGGTCACGCCTTCGTTCACGCTTTTCCAGATCCCGCTGCTGGCTGTGCCCACCCAGATGGTATAGCTTTTTCCGCGGGGTTGTACTGCTTCCACATCAGTGCATCTCCCGGAGATGTTTGTCGGTCCGATAAACTGCCAGTGCAGGAGGCTGAACCTGGAGGTGTCGCGCATTTCTTCATGTGCGTTGTAGCCCTGCAACCTCGCGGATCCGTCTGTTACAGGAGGTTTTTGAGCATTCGCCAGTACTGTAACCAACAGGGCCGGAATAAGTAAAGTAATCTTTCGCATGCTTGTGGGATTCTGTTGAAGAGTAAAGGTAGTAATTTATTGAGACGTTTGCTCCGTAGTAAGTATCCCGATAGTTCCAGTATGCATGCATGAGATAACGGTCTGCATGAAAGATACAAGGCACCACCGCAACGTATTATTTTCCTGCGGAGGTGACTGTATGATCAATAGAAATGTGTCCTGCTGAAAATGTCCTTGCCTGGCACCCTGGAGATTTACCGGAGTGCTGCTTTGCTTAGCAGGTGTTCCGGAACTTCCACGTTGAAGTTGATCTCTTCCACGATGAATTCAGTGCCGTCGCCTTTTTTCAGCATATCCTTGAATACGATCTTCCCGGGATACCAGCGGTTCCCTACCTTTCGAATGTCAAGCAATTCTGTCTTTTTCAGCAGGGTTCCGCTTTTGGCATACAACTCTTCCTTCAGGGGGATGTATCTTGCTTTGTCCACCCAAACTTTGCGCATCTGGTACGATACATCCGGTGCATTGGCATGCATTTCCAATACCCAGCAATCGGTACCGTTGACCTCCTCGCTTCCGGTAACGACGGCATCATATTTATTGCGCAGTTCAGGATCGTCCATCATATCCTCATAGGAGAGGTCAGATCCCATTACCGATTGCCTGAGCATATGTCCTGAAATCTGTATCGTACGATCAGTTCCCGGGGAGTAGATCCATAACTGGTCATCGAGTTTAAGCATTTTTGTACCTTTTTCCCGGGCAGGTGAGAGATATTCGGTGTAGGCTTTCTCGTCACCTACCGACCAGGTTTCTGATTCTATGGTGCGGGTGGCCCTGGTGCCATGAATCACCATTTTCGAAATCACGTGCCGTGTTTCAGATGACATGTTCTGGTCGATCCGGTCCAGGATCTCATCACCTGACGGTTGAGCTGCCAGTGTTCCCGATATGAATAATGCCAGTATAATATTGAGTGTTTTCATCTGCTTATGTTTTAAAATTCTTGATGGTAATATGGAGCCGGCCATGACCTTCTGTATAGAATGCTCATGTCAGATATCTGATAAACATGATTGTTATTATCAATTAATGTTGTCATGGGCCGGCTCCATTTGATTCATTTTTTTCAGTATTGTTTTCTTTTACTTATCTAAATTCAGGCTGTATATCTTGTTGATTAAGAACAGGCTAACAGGCAGACCTGGATGCACGCATGGGTTTTGCCTTCGCTGCTGCTCAAGCCTGCAATTCCTTAAATAACTGCGCTGTTTGTCGCTTATAGATTCCGATGCCTGCCAGCGCGGTGCCGAGCAAGGTGGCCAGCACCCCGGGGATGAACCCGATATAGTAGCATTCCGGGGTGATCTGTGCCCGGTATACCCCTGACATCATCATACTTGAACCTTCCATCAGCGAGCTGAAATCAATGCCCCTTTCAAGCAGTGAGGCAAGCAGGAGGCCAACGAGGGTTCCGGTTATGGATCCCACGATGCCTATGAAGAGTGATTCACTGAGCAGACTCCTGTAAATATGTCCCTTGTGTTCGCCGATGGCCAACCGGAGTCCCATTTCTCCATACCTTCGCAATCCTCCCAGCAGTCCGGCATTCCAGAGCACGATGGCCATGGCGATGAGGAAAATAGTGACGATGATGCCCTGCATATACCCGATGATATCGATCATTCCCGTGAGGTTGTTCTGATTCCTTAGCGGAACCATCACGGGGGAAAACATATCATTCTCTTCAGAATAAGTGTCATTGAATTCTTCTGAAAATGCAATTGCCTTCTCATCATCGTATTCCCCTCCTTCAAAATACCCGAGGATCTCCCCGGTGG
Source organism: uncultured Bacteroidaceae bacterium (assembly GCA_964406495.1). GTDB lineage: Bacteria > Bacteroidota > Bacteroidia > Bacteroidales > M55B112. The sequence continues at coordinate 17,154 of CAYOSB010000014.1, forward strand.
CATCCTGCATATCGAGTGCCTGGCGTATTCCCGAGATATCGGCAATCACACCCCCACGATCCAACGCACTTACACCGAAATTGATCGTGCCTGCAACGGTAAAGTTCGTGATCGACATTGCACCATACATGGTGGATGTGATCAGGGTTACCTCATCGCCCGGATCCACGCCGAGGTTGTTGGCGAATTCCTCGGAAAGGATGACCTCGAAGGGCGATTGCGGTAATGCGCCGCGCACCAGGATATTCTGCAGGTTCAGTCGTTCAGGCTCTTTGCTGCCGGGGGACAAAAGATCCAGCGCCATACCTGATGCTGGGCCCTGTTCGCGGGTTTCCCCTTGCTCATCAGGGGCATCCATCAGTCCGCCGAAGCTGATGCGCTCCACCCAGGTCATGTCCGGGTATTTTTTATTCAGTTCTGCAATGAATTCATCCGTGTTCATCAACGCCAGGTCATTGGGTTTCTGATCTACATTTTCCTCGTATGCCTTGCTCATGATCTTCACATGGCCCGTGGAAAACCTGGCATTAAAATCCACCATGTCGCCCATGATCCCAGTGATCCAGGCCTGCATGAGTACTGCCAGCATCACGCCCAGGGTGACTACAATGATCGGAAGCAGGCTGCGTTGCCTGTCCCTGATCAGTCCTTTTATAAAAAAACGTATCATTATTTCTGTTTTAATCTGTTATTGAATTTTTCCCCTGATGGCCTCATTGGGATTCATTTTCGCGATCCTCCTGGCAGGCATATAGCTGACGATGGCCGTGGTAATTGTGACAATGAGAACTGACGCAAGTACCAGGCCCAGGCTGTATGCCGGGATGATGGCTTCACTGATAGGCAGTCCCATCTGATCCACACCTTCCGGCATGGGTAAACCGGTTTTTTTCAACCACAGCAGGAAGGGAACTCCCCAGACCGCTCCGACAATGAGCGCCATGATTGCATGCATGGTTCCTTCAACAGTGAATACACCGATGACCTGTCTGCGGGTCATGCCCATCGCGATAAACGTGCCAATTTCCTTTTGGCGCCTGAAAATGGACAATACCTGGGTGTCGAAGATCGCCAGTAATGCCAGAGCCAACAGGATAAAAGAGAAGACAGCGTTTCCAACGGATTTGGACTTGATCATCTGGTCCATGTCGTACAGCAATGTATCCAGGTCCTGGAATTCCCATCCCGGAAAATCTATTGCTGCCAGGGAAGGATCATTTACTGCGATGACGGTTGCTTCGTCGCCCAGTCCCAGCATCTGCTGCATGTCCTGTATGGATATCCAGATCTGTCCGAGGTCGATGGCCGGTACGTCGGCATGGAAAATCCCGGATACCTTCACTTCCACAGCGTCGAACATTCCGTTCGCATCCCGCCACCTGACCAGCAACAGGTCACCTTCCTCCACATTCAGGCTCATGGCCATGCGGGATCCCAGGATGGCTTCAATATGTTCCCCGTTCCCGGCAAGTGCTGCGGAGGGAATCGCGAGGGTATGCTGACCGGGATCAATTCCTTTCAGCATGATGCTTTTTAATCTTCCTTCCGGATATACGGTTGCCTGCGATATGAGGATAGGGGCAATGTTCCCCTCCTGCCTGGCCTGGGCGAGCGCTTCAGGAATAGATGCATGTGCATCTTCGTATGTAAAAGGATCGTATGGATCGAAATTCCCGGCCCAGTATTGCCCCTGTCCGTATTGCCACTCGATGACATCGTGCCTGGCCTGCTTGTTCCATCCCTGGATAAAGCCGTTTTGCATGATGATCATTACGAATGCCACAGAAAGGATAAATACATTCAGTATGGTCCTGAGACCAGCACCGACCAGGTTTTTGAAAGCTAGTTTTATTGATAGCATGACGGGCCTCCTTTCATTTTTTTACTTCTTCGTCCTTCACCACTTTGCCATCTTCAAGGTAGATGATCCTGCGCAGGTATTGAATGACCTTGTCATCGTGCGTGGCGAAGAGAAAAGTTGTCTTGAGTTCCTTGTTCAGATTCTCCATCGTTCTGAGAATATGGTGAGAGTTTTCTGCATCCAGATTGGCCGTGGGTTCATCTGCCAGCACCATTTCAGGTTTTTTCACCATGGCACGTGCAATGGCAACGCGCTGTGATTCACCCCCTGAAAGCTGCTTGGGTTTCGATTTGACTTTGGAAGTCAGTCCAACCCACTCCAATGCATCCATAACGGCCTTTTTTCGTTCTGAAGATGACATTTTCAGGAGCAACAGCGGGAATTCCACATTTTCGTATACAGTATATACTTGCATGAGATTATACGTTTGGAAAATAAATCCCATATGTTTCTTTCGGAGCACGGACGCTCTTTTGGCACCGATACTTTTAATGGAGGTGCCAATTACACGGGCATCCCCCTGTGTTGGATCATCAAGTGAGCCAATAATGTTGAGCATTGTCGTTTTTCCTGAACCACTGGGTCCTACCAAACCTGCAAATTCACCTGTTTTGATCTTAAGGTTGATGTCCTCCAGGGCTGTAAAATATCCGCCGCCAATGGGAAACTTTTTCACCAGGTGGTCGACGCTTATGATCGTGTTGTTATTCATTTTATTTCAAGTTTTTTATTGTTTCATGATTTTATTTTGCCAGGTATTGACATAGCTGCCCGGCAGCAGCTGGTCGTAACAGGTTGCTATGGGTCCGGATCGTCGTTCTGGACATATTCCCTGACTCCCCATTCTTGTACAATCAATGGGTAAGCCGGATGAAAAACGGGTATATTATGGATTGTATGCATTGTTTTAATAATTAAAGACTGCCATCAATTGAAACCCGGCCCCGCTGAAAAGGGAGGCCTCCTGCTGGAAGTTGTATAACTGGTAATTTTCCGGATTCCAGAAAGCCATGGTATAAAAGGTCCACCGGTCGAAGGTCATCGACCAGTTAATGAACCGGTAAAGGTCCTTGTTGGTATGGTCATAAAACACAATCGCAGAGAGGTTGTGAATGATATTTAGCGGATAGGATACTGTGCCACCCAGGAACGAAAGTTGCTGATCCGTGGCAAAGGGCTTTTCGCCGGCGAGGAGAAAAAATCCTTCACTCATTATGTTCACTCCATTGCCAATGTTAAACGTATAATCGATACCGGCATTGAGCAGGGTGGTGTAATCGACCGGCGAGAAGTCGAGGTTGTGTTGCGTCAGCGATCCTTCCAGCCAGATGCCGGCACCCAGGTCTACTTTGGTGTCAAATGCAATCCTGTTCTCAGGATAGCTCTTTCCTGTTTTCATGGAATCCGGTAAGACGGCATCCGGATCTGTTTCCCTGTGGTGAAAGGACAGGGCAGCCTCTCCGATATACACCGGGACCTGGACGCGCCCGCCATATTCAAATCCTTTTTCCCTGGTGGGGAACTGTTCCAGGCCCTTTCTTTCATCATTACCATATAGCCCCCAAAGCCAGATGTTGGCATTGTTCAGGAAATAGTACCTGCCCAGCAACCCATATACTCCTTCGGTCAGTTGCAGGGGATCCCTCGGATCGATCCTGTCAAACCACATCAACGGGCGCAGCATCCTGGCGGAGCCGAAATTGATCTTTTGCATTCCGGCCCTCAGTTCCCATTGGTTGCCTGCGATTTTTACCCATGACCGGTACAGGCTGATGTTGCTTTCATACCCCAGCGTATCACCCCCGGCATACGTGGAAGCGCCCCATATGTTCAGCGATCCTTCGCCTTCCAGGTACAATTTGCCTATCGGAACTTCAAAAGTAAGTTCCGGGAGGTAGCGGAGCCCGCCCTGCACCTGGAACGGGTCGGCGGGATTAACCGTGGTCCAGCCGATGGCCTGACCGCTGAAGTTCAGCGTTTGTGCACCCGCGGTGGATGAAATGGCCAGGATCAACAGGAATCCCTGGATGTGCAAGTATCGCCACTTATGCGTAATATGTAGTTGTGCAGGTTTCATTTTTCTTCGCTTCTGCTTGCAATTCCATAAAAGAAAAAGCGGGTCAGCTCCATGGCCAGTTCATTGGGATCCCTGTACATTTTTACCAGGTGCTCATCTTTCAGCATCTCGTAAATATGATTGAGAAAGTAGATGATGAATTCCGGTTTTACATCCTGTCGGATCTCCCCTTTTTTTTGTGCTGCTACATAGTCAGCGTGGACGATTTCCAGTACCCTCCTGCTCATATTTTGCATATATTCCATCATCTCGGGTTCACCGTGTATCATGAGGTCATCCAAAAATTCGCTGCTGATTTCTGACGTTCCCTCCATTTTCATCTGGAGCTGCATTTCGATTTTTTCTGTAAACGGCACATCGCTGTTCATAATGGATTTGTACCGGTCTATTGATTCCTTCATTGTTTTTTCCATGATTGCCTTGACCAGTTCCATTTTGTTGGCAAAGTATTTATAGTACGTCATTTTACTGACCTGGGCAGCGGCACATATCTCCTCGATCGTTACCCTTTTGAACCCATGTTTCCAGAAAAGGGTCTTCCCGGTGGCGAGGATCTGCTTCTTCTTTTTCGGTGTATACATAACAATTAAAAATATACGAAATAAGTAAAAATAGAACTAATATCGTACAATATTATACTATTAGTAAACTCAAGTCAAGGAAAATCGAAAAAATATTTTAAAAAGCTGCTTACAGCGTGCAATCAGCATTTTTCGGATTGTAAACTGCCCGGGGCATTAAATTAACTGGGAATGTTCTTGTTATGCCCAAAACAACAGAGGTCTGCTACCATAAACCGGCTAATGGCGGGTCAGGAAGGAATTTTGCCGGACAGCCAGGAGAGGGAACAAAATCAAGAAAAGCAAGTGGGGAGCAGGAATAAAGTTTCTTTTATAATCCGAGATTTTCCCGGATTATTCATTTTCAGAGTGTTTAGTTGAAATGGTCATAGAAGTAAATACTATCCGATAAGCGACCTTAGCGGCGATAATAGCGTCAGTCGCGATCGGATAGTATTTACGAAAAAAGGGTGCCCTTTTGAGACACCCTCTGAAAGGCCGCTGTCTTTATGTTTTCTTCTCAATCTTGATATTTATTCCCCCGACTTTCCATAGTTGGGCAGCACCCTTGCACTGGGATCATTGACATTGCAATTTTCCCAGTTTTTGTTTGGCATCCAGAAGTCGACAACACAGTGGGACTGGCCCGGGAAATGTGACTCGAAAATGTCCCTGTACATTAATGATTCCTTGGAAATCGGGGTGGCATGTGCATATTTCTTTTTGGCAGCTGCCAGATCTGCATCTGAATACATCTCTCCGGCATACTGTTTCAGGTAATCCGTTACACTGTGTCCGACTGCATCCGAAAATGCCGCTTTCTCCCTGTAGAGAATATCATGTGGAAGATAGTCTCCTTCAAAAGCTTTCCTGAGCAGGTATTTACCGACACCGGTGAAATTCATTTTCAGCTCCGGACGGATGGCCATCACGTAATCGACAAACTCAAGATCTCCGAAAGGTACGCGGGCTTCCAGTCCGCATGAGGAGATACTCCTGTCGGCACGCAATACATCATACATGTAGATCTCCCGCAATCTTTTTTCTGCCTCTTCCTGGAAGGCAGAGGGTGAGGGCGCAAAATCGGTGTATTTATAACCAAAGATCTCATCACTGATTTCCCCGGTCATCAACACTTTGATATCTGTGTTTTCACTGATATATTTAGATACCAGGAACATACCCATAGATGCACGGATCGTGGTAATGTCATAGGTCTCGATATTGTAGATCAAGGTGCTCAGGGTATCAAAAATATCCTGTCTCGAGAAGAGCACCTCCGTGTGTTCCGCTCCCAGGTAATCTGCGACGATCCTGGCATACTTCGTATCGATCGCATCCTCATCAATTCCCACGGCGAAGGTGCGGATCGGCTTATCCATCACCTTGGCAGCAATGGCACAGACCAGGCTGGAGTCCAACCCGCCACTGCAGAGAAATCCCACCGGAACATCCGATTGCAGGCGCTTTTCGACTCCTTCTGTCAACGTACGGTTGATATTTTCCAGTACCTCTTCCAGCTCATGATCGGAGAACTTTTCAACTTTGGCGATATCATTGTAGCAGACAAATTGTTCACCATCGTATACATGTCCGGGAGGAAATGGTTTTACCTCATCACAAAGTACTGTCAGTGCCTTCATTTCACTTGCAAAAAGAATGGCCCCGTCTTTGTCATACCCGTAAAACATGGGCCTGATCCCGATCGGATCCCTTGCAGCAACGTATGTGTCCTTTTCTTCGTCATAAATGACACATACAAACTCGGCATCCAGCCGCTTCGCAGTTTCATAAATGCCCAGTTCCTTATACATGGGGATCATCACTTCGCAATCGGAAGTAGATTGAAAATCATGCTTTCCAGTGTAATCTTCCAGTAACTGCGGATAATTATACACCTCTCCATTGGCCACCAGGTAGATCCCGCCGTATTCCATCGGCTGGTTACCATCATCCGAAACATCCATGATCTTCAACCTGTGAAACCCCATCCAGCCTTTATCCGCAAATTCTGCATACAGGCTGTTGTCCGGACCACGGTACTTGATCTTTTGAAATTCGCTTACTGCCTTCAGGCGCGTCATTTTGTCGCTTCCGGTATACACTGCAAATCCGCACATAACATTTATATTAATTATTAAATCATTAGCAAAACAGGGTGTAAAGATATAAAATTGTAATTAAAAGCAAGAAAAAGATTATAAAAATTACATATTTAGGATTGTTTTGTTAGAATTTATACATTATTGAGTGTTTTTTACTCACATCTTTTCAGAAAAAAAATGGGATGATTTTTTCATGGGGGGTGGAATGCGACAGAGATTTGGGTCAATTATTTCTATATTTACTTTTACTCACCAATTGACTATTGGCTATGGACAACACAACTGACCGCCGGGATTTTTTAAAGAAAACACTATTCACTGCCGGAGCCCTCACGGTTTTGCCCAGACATGTACTGGGTGGAGCCGGGTACACAACACCCCGTGATAAGATCAATTTCGGTTATATCGGAACAGGAAAGCAGGTTAAAGGTCTTCTTAACAGGTTTATTAAGTTGCCCGAAGTAAAGGTTGTTGCCGCAGCTGATGTGGATGCAAAGAAGCTGGCCAGGTTCAAAGGATGGGTAGAAGCCTATTACAGTGAAAATCCGCCAAAGAAAAGATACAGGGGATTTGACACCTATTCTGATTACAGGGAGTTACTTGCAAGGAAAGATATTGATGCGGTGATTATCGCAACGCCTGATCACTGGCATGCCATTCAATCCATAGACGCATTGAATGCAGGGAAGGATGTATATTGTGAGAAGCCGCTTGCACACACCATCGAAGAGGGAAGGGCCATGGTGAATGCCACCAGGAGGAATGAGCGGGTGCTTCAGACGGGAAGTATGCAACGTTCCTGGGAAGATTTCAGGAAGGCATGTGAGTTGGTAAGAGGCGGATACCTTGGTGAAATAAAGAAGGTATTGGTGAACGTAGGGGCTCCTGGTAAGTTTTGCGATCTTCCGGCACAACCGCAGCCCGATTATCTTGACTGGAATGCATGGGTGGGTCCGGCGGTATGGCGACCATACAACGCAGTACTTTCTCCACCTGTAGAGGATAATGGCTGGCCCAGGTGGCGTGATTATATGGCATACGGCGGGGGGATATTTGCTGACTGGGGGGCACATATGTTCGATATTGCCCAGTGGGGACTTGGCATGGCTGATACCGGTCCTGTACGCATCATTCCGCCGGAAGAGCGAATGGCCCGATGGGGTGTTACCTTCATTTATGAAAATGGCATTGAGATGGTGCATGAGGATTTTGGCAGGGGGTTCGCAGTGCGTTTCATCGGTTCGGAAGGAACGTTGGATGTCAGCAGGTCTTTTCTGGACAGCAACCCGGAGCACCTTGTCAACGCAACAATCCCAGGGAATGAAAGACGATTGTATCACAGTGACAACCATTACAAGGACTTTATTAGTGCCATCAGGAACAGGACCCGGCCCGTTGCCGATGTGGAGATCGGTCATCGGTCTGCTACTGTGTGCAGCCTGGGCAATATTGCCTACCAGTTGGCACGTCCGCTGGAATGGGATCCCGTGCAGGAACAGTTCATCGATGATGCTGTTGCCAACCGGCTCAGATCCAAGGCTTACCGGGAGGGATACAGTTTGAGATCGCGCATTTGATTAATGGTCCCTGAGCTCGCGGTCATCATATCCAAACCTGTCAGGTACATGTTCCATATCCCATTGGAATAATTCGGTTTTCAGCTTCTTATACAATGGGGTCATCGATCCTGAAATCGGGAATACCCTGTTATGTATTTCATGTATTCTCTTACGTTGCGGCTTGTTCACCGCCAAACTCCATCAGGTAGGCTTTGATGAAATCATCCAGTTCACCATCCAGCACGGCCTGAACATTGCCTGTCTCCTGGTTGGTGCGCAGATCCTTCACCAGTTTATAGGGGTGCAGCACATAGTTCCTGATCTGCGATCCCCATTCGATCTTCTTTTTACTACCTTCCACTTCAGATTGCTTTTCACGTCTTTTTTGGAGTTCGATCTCATACAAGTGCGATTTCAGGATTCTCAGGGCGTTTTCCCGGTTCTTTAATTGCGACCGCGTTTCAGTATTGTCAACCGTAATCCCGGTGGGCAGGTGTTTTACCCTGACCCCGGTTTCCACCTTGTTGACATTCTGCCCGCCGGCACCACCGGATCTGAAGGTATCCCATTCAATATCCGCCGGATTGATATTGATCTCAATGCTGTCGTCGATCACAGGCGCTACAAAGACCGAAGCAAAAGAGGTATGCCTCCGGTTGGCGGAATCATAGGGAGAAAGCCTGACCAGTCTGTGTACTCCTGTTTCACCTTTCAGGTAGCCGTAGGCATAATCACCTGAAAATTCAAGTGTTACTGACTTGATCCCTGCCTCGTCACCGGGAAGGTAGTGCAGTTCCCTGACTTTATAGTCGTTTTTTTCTCCGTACCTGATGTACATGCGCATGAGCATCTCCGCCCAGTCGGTACTTTCTGTTCCTCCCGCACCCGGATTGATCTTCAGGATCGCTCCAAGTGCATCTTCCTCGTTGCGAAGCATGTTTTTGGATTCCAGGGATTCTGTGAGCCGGATGGCTTTGTTGTACTGATCCTCCACCTCTTCCTCCGAGGCCTCGCCTTCATCAAGGAACTCAGCAAGTACCTTCAAGTCTTCCACGGAGGTTTCAACTTCACTAAAGGCATTGGTCCATGATTTCAATCTCGATATTTTCTTCATCTGCTGTTCAGCTGCTTTCGGGTCATCCCAAAAATCTGCAGCCTGGGTCAGCCGCTCTTCCTCTTCAATAGAACGTAGTTTAGCATCTACGTCAAAGATGCCTCCTTAACGCAGCCAGGCGATCAATAAGGTCTTTTAATTCTTCAGTGCTGATCATGATTTCGATTTTTTGTAAAGATAGCTTTTCGGCCCGAAGCCTCAAAACGGAAAAATTGATGTATCTTGTTCACTTTTACAGGTAATGTCAAATAGTTGGACCGAAGATAATCCAACGAATACGAAAGGTGCGTGCGACCATGACCATGTTCATTGGGGCGTTTCATCCAATAAAGATATTTAAGTATAAAGTATATGAGAAAAGCTGGATACATACTGTTCGCGATAGGCCTACTGATGGCCGGGTGTAATATCAACACGGGCAAACAATTGCATGTGATGGTGGTGGCTGGAGGACATCGTTTTGATACGACGGAATTCGTAGAGATGTTCAATAAGATAGAAGAGATTACCTTTGATACAGTAATGCAGCCACGCGCCAACAAGATGATTGCAGCAGGTGAAACATCTGCCTACGATGTGATTGTTTTCTATGATATGTGGCCCGAAGCCGATAGTGCAGTAAAAGCCGGGTACCAGGAGCTGCTTGGGAAGGGGATCGGGATGGTTTTTTTGCACCATGCACTGGCCGGTTACCAGCAATGGGTTGAATATGCGAATATTGTAGGTGGGAAATACCATAGCCCCAAGTCCTATGTCGACTCCTCCATGTATTCAAACTACCGGCATGATATTGAACTGGACGTAACCGTTTTGCGAAGTGATCACCCTGTCACCAGGGATATTCCGAATTTCACTATTCGTGATGAGGGGTATGGTAATATTGAAGTCAAACCGGATGTGATGCCTCTGCTGACCACCGATCACCCGGATTCGTCGGAAAAGATCGGCTGGGTGACCACTTACAAAAATTCCAAGATCGTTTACCTGATGTTCGGGCATGATAAACACGCATTCGAAAACGAATATTTCAGGAAGCTGATCGAAAACTCCATTGGGTTCGTATATCGCCAGGGACAATATAATTAGTGCCCCTGTACCCGGTCGAGTGACCGGTAAACTTCCTCCGCAGTAAAGCCTTTCTGTGCTGCGAATCGCAGTACCTTCGCCTTGTTGGCTGGGATGCTCAGGTCCCCGGCGGATCGCATTTTGTGAAGGACCAGCTGGTCCAGTATTTCAGTATATGTATCTGCATTGATCTCCCGGAGGGCTTCATTAATGACATCCTCCGGCAGTTGCTTCTGCCTGAGTACATAGCCGATCTTGATGCGTCCCCATTTGTTGAATTTCAGCTTGTCCTTTACGAAATATCGCGCGAACCTGCTATCATCCAAAAATTTATGCTCCACAAGATAGGCAACGGCTTTGTCTGCTTCCCGCTCCTCCAGGCCCCATGCGATCATTTTGGTCCACATGTCGTGGCTGCATTTTTCTGCTGTGCTGCAGAGTTTTGCTGCCCTGGTGATTATTTTATCGAAGTCTGCCATCCTGTGCTGCCACTATGCTGTGTGTTTATATTTCTGCTTTAATGAACCTGTCTTTTCCATGAATGTCCTTCATTAACCTGGCGTTTTTAAATCCCGCCTCCTTAAACAGGGCCTTTGTTTCATTGCCGAATCGTTCATTGATCTCCACCCAGGCCGCCCCCCCTTCCGCAAGAGCATGCAATCCGTACTTTGCGATGGCGCGATAAAAAACCAATGGATCCGCGTCAGAAACAAACAGCGCGGTAGCGGGTTCATTTTTTGTCACCCTCGGATGCATCATCAATTGATCGGTTTGGGTTACATAGGGCGGATTGCTCACGATGAGATCATATTGAACATCCCCCGGATTATCGGCCAGTTCAAGGATATTTGCAAGATAAAAGTTTACCGCGGCGCTGTTCCTGGCTGCGTTTTTCCCGGCTACTTCAATGGTGCCCGGCTCACTGTCTATTGCATCTGTTTTGCTATTGGGGAGGTAGTGCGAGAGTGTGATTGCGATGCATCCGCTGCCTGTACCAATATCGAGAATCCTGGGACTGGTGGAATTGCTTTCCTGGAGCACCTGGCTGACCAGCTCTTCAGTTTCAGGCCTGGGGATCAGTACGCGTTCATCCACATAAAAATGCAGGTCAAAAAAACGGGTTTCGCCTAAAATGTATTGAATTGGCCGGTTTTTCTGCAATTCATTGACAATTTTCGTAATTTCGGACCGTATTTGCTGTTCCGGTTCTGCCGAAGGGTTCTTAAGTATGGTATATTCTGAATAGCCAACATGATCAAGGACCATTCGTGCGATGGATACAGCTTCATTGCCCGGGAACAGATCTGCCAGTTCTGAGATCAGTTCCCGCCTTGTTGCTGCAATATCTTGTTTCTCCCGGACCATGTACCAAAGATAAGAATTAAGACGTTGATGCGCGCGGATGACAACATATATATGCGACGTTGCTTTGAGCTTGCTGCTCATGGATTGGGAAATACCCGCACCAATCCGCTGGTCGGATCGGTTATCGTTCATGATGGCCGGATCATTGGTGAGGGGTTCCATCATGAATACGGTGGTCCCCACGCTGAAGTAAATGCCATCCGGAGTGTCAGGGACAAGTCATTGCTCTCTGAATCTACCATTTATATTAATCTTGAACCTTGTTCGCATTTTGGAAAGACCCCTCCCTGCAGTACACTCATACAAAACCACAAGATCCCGCGGGTGGTAATATCCAACAGGGATCCGTTTCCCAGCGTAAGCGGGAGAGGAATAGAGGCTCTCAGGAAGGCGGGTGCCGAGGTGGTCGTTGGTGTATTGGCTGACGAAGGTGCTTTTCTGAACAGGCGATTCCTGACATTTCATGAGAAAAAACGCCCATATGTGATCCTGAAGTGGGCCGAAACAGCGGATGGGTTTATAGATATCCTTCGCCAGGAGGGGGACCCGGTGGGAACCAACTGGATCACAGATGAGGTGGCACGCACCCTGGTACACAAATGGCGTTCGGAGGAGGCCGGATTGATGGTTGGAACCAATACGATTATTGCAGATAATCCCCGTCTGAATGTGCGACGCTGGACGGGTAACAGTCCGTTGCGTATCGCATTTGACAGGAACGGTCGTGTACCTGAGACGGCCAATATTCTTGACAACAGCCAGGATACGCTCGTATTTACATGTGTCCAGGAAAAATATTCGGGCAAGACGAACAGTGTGCTGATTGATCATGATTACAGGCTTGAAGATATACTTCAGGAACTGTATGACCTGAAGATCATATCCATTTTCGTGGAAGGAGGCCGACAGATCCATAACAGTTTTATACATTCAGGACTTTGGGATGAGGCCCGGGTATTCAAAGGCAAGGTCCTCTTCTCCCAGGGCGTTGAAGCACCCGAAATTGAGCGACAACCTAATGAAACCCTGTTTTTTGAAGGAAGTGAACTGCAGGTCTATTATAATGAGTGAACGCACATCAATTCAAAGCTTGTAAAGGAAATCGAAGAGTGGTGAGACCAGCTGTGGTCAGGTAATTCATCACAGCGGTAGCTGCGATTGGAAGAAATGATGTAAAAGCAATGCAGGGTATTCGGGGAGCCTGAATTACTTCCCAGGGGTCCTGACCCTGCCGATATTTGATTCTACTGCGGCATACCTGATCGCGGTGGGATCCCAATCGGGTTCTTTTTCGATCAGTTCCAACACTTCTGCAGGATGACTGGCTACCTGCCAGATCTTACCATGCAGCGGGCGCATGAAATTCTCACGGATCATATCGTCAAAATGCTTCAGCAGTGGATCGTAAAAATTATTGGTATTGAGAATGATGATCGGCTTCAGAAACTGACCGAGCTGTTTTAGGGTGATCGCTTCCAGCAGCTCTTCCAGGGTTCCTACACCACCAGGCATTGAAATGATGGCATCCACGCCTTCCATCATTTTTAATTTGCGTTCATGCATGGATTCCACCACCTGCATGGCATCAAGTCCCGGGTGTGCCCATCCCATTTCTTGCATAAAACCGGGAATGATCCCATTGACCCTGGCCCCTTTTTTGAGCATCACATCTGCCATCACGCCCATAATGCCTACGGATCCGGCTCCGTAGTTCATTGTAATGCCGTGCGCTGCTAGGATCTCTGCCATCTCTTTTCCTGCTTCGAGGTAGGTGGGATCGATCCCCGGGCTGGACGCTGCGAATACACAAATGGTCTGCATGATCAGGTAAAATAAAACCGCAGGAGCGCAATCATCATGATGATGTCACCTGCGGTTATTTAATATAATAAGGTTATTTATAGCAATCCCTCGAGCTTGTTGACCAGCGCACTTTTTGGCACTGCACCTACCTGCTTGTCAGCGATCTCACCGTCCTTGAAAAAGAGGATTGTCGGAATATTCCTGATGCCATATTTCTGGGTAACACCGGGATTACTGTCCACATCCAGCTTGGTCACTACGGCTTTCCCGTCATAATCGTTTCCTATCTCTTCCACGATCGGGCCCACCATCCTGCAGGGTCCGCACCATTCTGCCCAGAAATCAACGATCACCGGCTTGTCTGATTTTAGTACCAGCTCTTCGAAATTGCTGTCTGTTACTTC
>CAYOSB010000015.1:0-30913 GCA_964406495.1 uncultured Bacteroidaceae bacterium
GCCTGATGGAGGCTGCGCAGGAATATGTTCCGGAAAAATTCCCCTGGCTCCTCTTCCTGGCTGGATCGCTTGTGATCCTCACCACTACCATCCAGTACATCCTTCGTCATTTTAAGCAGCAAAGCTGACATATCTTATTACAGTATGGTTTTAAAACAAGCAGCACACAATCTTATCAACGGATTTTTCCCTTTCACTGATGATATTCAGAAGGAGAAACTCCATATTTCTCCTTAAAGCATTTACTGAAATATTTCGGGTTTGTGAATCCGGTCATATAAGCTACTTCCGAAATACGTAATTGGTCCTGCGAAATCAAGTTTGCCGCTCTTTTGAGGCGCATATTCTGAAGTAACTCCTTTCCGGACTGACCGGTCAGACTCTTAACTTTTCGATAAAAATGTGTATGACTCATTCCAATTTCCTTCTCCATGGCTTCGACAGAATATTCTGAATCCGGGATACCCGCTTCGATGATTTCCATCAGTTTTTTCAGGAACGCGTCATCGGCGCTGGTTAGTGTAATTGCTGAAGGTTCCAAATCCAGGTTTTTCTTAAATAGATTTCGCAGATGCTCCCTTGTTTTCAACAGGTTCTTTATCCTTAGAATAAGATATTCCATTTCAAATGGTTTTGAAATATAATCATCTGCCCCGGTTTCAATACCTTTATATTTCGTCTCATCATCTACTCTTGCGGTCAACAGGATTACAGGGATATGACTTGTATCTATATTGGTTTTTATCAGATGGCAGAATTCTATTCCATCCATTCTTGGCATCATAATATCACTTATAATGAGATCGGGAATGAACTGTTTTGCTTTTAACAATCCATCGTCTCCATCAGCAGCCTCAATAACCCTGTATTTTTCCTGCAGGTTAAAAGCGATATAATCCCGCAGATCTGCAGTGTCTTCTACCACTAATATACTATTCAATTGTCCTGCGGTCTCCTCTTCCAATTCTGTATCAGTTTCTTCAATTATCGATGGCTCAACAATGTGATAGTTGGAATCCTCGGATTCTTCACAGGACATAATTTCCTCGTTATCAGTTAACATTGGAAGAAAAATGGTGAATTTTGTCCCTTTACCTGGTATGCTACTGGCTTCAATCCTGCCATGATGTGCTTCTACAAGATCCTTACTGTGTGAAAGTCCGATACCATAGCCCTTTCCTCTGTTTTTTTCAGGATCCTGGTAGAACCTGTCAAATATTCTTTCTGATTTTTCCATTGATATACCACTGCCACTATCTTCAATTTCTATCACCACCCATTTCTTCTTTGAGTGATCTACGCTTTCATTTTCTTCTTTCACGGTATCAATCCTTACCCTTAAATAAATAGTCCCTTCCCTGGTATATTTTAATGCATTTGACATTAGGTTAAAAATCACCTTGCCCATCATATCAGTATCGATACAGACTTCGGTTTCATTTATATCATGGATAAACTGCAGCTCAAGCTCTTTTTCTTTTATGGCACCTTCAAAATATTCTATTTCCGTTTCGATGAATTGTATCAAAGCAACTTTCGAGCGGTGTGCTGTTAGTTTTCCTGCCTCCGCCTTTCGGAAATCAAGGAGTTGTTCAACGAGGTATTTAAGCCTCTTGGCACTCCTGTTTACAAGATCCAGCTGATGTTTCAGCCCTGGCTCCAGTTGAAAAGTGCGCACTATCTTTTCCAATGGACCTGTGATAAGTGTCAACGGAGTTCGCAGGTCGTGCGAGATGTTAATAAAGAACTTCGTGCGCATGACATCCAACTCATGTAATCTTTGGTTGTGTTCATTTTCAAGAACCAAACGGTCTTTTGTAGTTATCTTTATGATAGAATACCGTGTGAAGTACCAGATCGCAAAGACAAATAAGGTCACATAAATGACAAAAGCCCACCATTTCAGATAAAAAGGCGTACTGATATGTATAAACAATGTTGCAGGATCGTCATTCCACGTGCCGTCATTATTAGTCGCCTTCACTTTGAACATATAATTACCAAACGGCAGGTTTGTATAATTAGCGACTCTGCGTGTAGCGTCTGTATTGATCCATTTCTCATCATATCCTTCAAGTGTGTAGGCATATTTAATTTTTTCCGGATCAGCGTAAAATAGCGCTGAAAAATCAAATCGAATATCATTTTCAGCTGATCTGAGATTCAATGTGTCAGTAGCATCAATAGGTTTTTCGAGTATCGTATGATTCCCTGTTTTTTGACCTACCTTCACCCGCATATTAAACAGATAGAGATCAGTAATCGCAACTGTTGGAGATAAAGGATTGGGTTGTATCTGGCGGGGATAAAAAGCATCCACTCCATTGATGCCACCAAAAAACAGCTCGCCATCGGGAGCTTTAAAAGAGGCGTGTTCAGAGTATTCGTTACTTTGTAATCCGTCAGAAATATGATAATTGACAAAAACTTCCTTAGCTGGTTCAAATCTGGAAAGACCACCGTTTGTACCGAGCCAGAGATATTCGTCATCATCTGATTCGATGGATTGGATCATGTTATTCGCAATACCATCACCTGTCTTCCATACCCTTATTTCGTAACCGGGAGAACTCTCCTTTCGTTGAAGTCGGTTGAGTCCCTCATAGGTGCCGACATACAGATCGTTTTTACTATCTAAGCAAAGCGAACGCACATAATTACTGCTCAGAAAACCTGGTTCCCCGGATTTAGCCTGATGAAAAATAATGGTGTCGGGAAATTGTTCGGAATCCAAAATGAGTTCATTCAATCCCCCGCCTTCGGTACCGGCCCACAATGTATTTCTCAGCTTGTCATACAGCAATACCCTGGTATTGTCAAATGACATTGCTGGTGAGGAATTTACATTATACACTTCCTTCTCCAGCTTAAAACCAGGTTTTAATTTTACCCTTGCGATTCCGGACATGGACGCAATCCAGAATATATCTTGTGAAGAGGTTTCAACATTAAAACAGGCATTGTACGCCATTTGATCTGAAGCCTCTTCAAAGTTCAATGAAGCGACGGTTGTGACTTGGTCTTCACCGGGAACTACAATATGCGCACCCAGTGATGTGGCAATCCAAAAGTAATTCTCACAACAGGAGTGTATATGAAATATGGTAGCGTAACTGTTCATATACATTTTCTTAAAGCTTTCGGTTCCTGCATCGTATTTAACCAGTCCGCCATTATGCAAACCCAACCACAAGTTTTTCTCAGAATCTTCATATACCGACCGGATGAAATTATTCACTGCACCTGTTGAATCCGGAGGAATCCGTATTGTCCTGAAATCTTTCTGGTAGGGATTATAGATATTTATTCCCTTCCCAAGTGTGCCGATCCATACCAACCCATCCCTGGAAACATATATGGCCCGGATTAAATTACTGTTCAGACTTCCAGGTTTAAATTCATTGTTCTGAAAAATTTTAAACGGTAGATCGTCTGAAAGCAAATCTGTTGCATCGATTTTTAATAGTCCGTCATTAAAGGTTCCGACCCAAATATTTCCTTGTTGATCAGAGACCATCATTTTAATATTATTTGAAATAAAGGACGTTTGCTGTGTTTTTCTGAAATTTCTCAAGGCATCCGTTTCAGGAACATATCGATACAATCCATTTTCCTGTGTTCCAATCCAGATATTATTATTCTGATCCTCAATAATGCTGTTTACCTGAACAATGTTGTCCAATGGACAGGAAAAATCAGTGAAGCGATAATGGATTTTGTTCTCTGGCTCAAAACTAAAAGAGCTAATTCCCTTCCATGTGCCGAGCCATATTTTTCCATCACTGGCTTTTGTGATGTCTAATATTGAAGTGTATATAGACTTTTCACCATGTATCTCTAAATCGACGTGATCAGCAGTTTTCGCAATATTGCCAAGTCGTTTCTCTGAAAGTTCATTCATCGGAATGGTTAACCGGAATAATCCTTCCTGGGTTCCGACCCACAAATTACGATCATCCGCCAGTAATGTTCTGATAATTAATTTTCTTCCGGAATAAAAATTTGGTATTGTGTAAATACGCAGACTTTGCATGTCGAAAACATTCAATCCGTTTGCGGTACCGATCCATATCCTTCCGAATTTATCCTCTGAAAGGGTATAAATGGTACTGTGCACAAGACTGTTGGGATCTTCACTATCCGCATTATAAGTAGTGATGGTATATCCATCATATCTGTTCAGTCCATCCAGTGTACCAAACCACATATAGTTCTTACTATCGTGCAGGAAACTGTATACCTCACTTTGTGATATTCCATCCTCTGAGGTAATTTGACTGAATGTGGCTACCTGCGCCCAAATCTGGCTGCATTGAAACAGCAGCGATAGAAATAATATTGCCCTGATTCTGTCCATACAACGCCTTATCAAGCATATGTTAAAAGATAAAGATAGCAGATATAAAGTGGAATGAATATATAAAAAACTGTCTTTACACCAAAAATGGAATAAATGCATCCCTATGAAAATATCATATTGCATTATTTTGGCTGAATAGTATTTTGGAAAAATGTATTCAATGAAAAAACGAAACCTTTCATTCATTTTACTGGTGCTGTCAGTATTTATGATAAGCTCCTATTCATCAAGTGAAGAAAAAGTACTTGTAGAAAAGCCTCCATTGGGATGGAACAGTTTTGACAGTTACGGGGTATACCTCCATGAGCAAGCCGCACTAAAAAATCTGGAAGCATTCGCGAAGAAATTAAGCCCGCATGGTTATGAATACTTTGTGATAGATGCTGGTTGGTTTGGAGAATTTGAACTCCGGCCCGGCACTATTTATCCTGCAGAGAAACATGCACGGAAAGTGAATTTGAATGAATATGGTTTGCTACAGCCCTCAAAAACCTATTTCCCTAATGGGTTGCAACCTATCATAGATCGTTGTCACGAACTGGGATTAAAGTTCGGACTTCACCTAATGAGAGGAATTCCAAGGGAGGCGGTTCGACAAAATCTGCCGATAAAAGGAACAAACTACAGGGCTGCCGATATAGCCGATACAACGAGCATCTGTGTCTGGAATCATCAAAATTATGGCGTTAATATGGACAAACCTGGTGCTCAGGAGTTCTATAACAGCTTGATCAATCAAATGGCTGATTGGGGTGTTGATTTCATTAAATACGATGACCTGGTGCCTTACCCGGAGGAGATAAAAGGTATTGCAAAGGCCATCCGTCATTGTGGAAGGCCCATCGTATACAGCCTTAGTCCCGGAGGAAGTGTGGATCCTGATCATATAGAAGCTTTTAAAACAGCACAGATGCTACGCGTCACACCCGATATTTGGGACGAACAACAAGGGATTGACCAGTGCTTTGCTGCATGGCGCAAATGGAAGGGCAAAGAAGAGCCCGGATTCTGGATTGATATGGATATGATCCCTTTTGGCCAGCTTCAGATGATGAATCCAAAACCTGAAGGGGTAGACGGTCATGAATCTAAAAGTGAGTTAAAAAAAATGGTGGAATCAGGAGAATTGAAGAATGTCGAACTGCTGTCGGGAAAAGGCTTTAACAGGTGGAGTAATTTTTCCAGAGATCAAATGTTAACTTTTATTACAATGCGTGCACTGGCAGCTTCTCCACTAATGATGGGCGGTGATCTACCCACCCTCGATGACTTTTCCCTGAGCCTCATTACCCATCCTGAAATTCTCAAGTGTAACCAGAATGGTGTCATGGGGAATCTTGTATATGAAAATGGATCAATAGAAGCTTGGAAAACAACTAAGCGTATTTCTGATTCAGAAGGATGGATAGGAGTTTTTAACAGGCAAGGAAAAGATGTAATTGTTACATTGACAAAAGAAATGTTAGCGATTAAAGCAGAAAAACGCAACCTATATGACATCTGGTCTGAGGAAGATGTAAACTTGAATGATACAAAAAGGATTCCTGCAAATGGGGTGATTTTTATTAAGTATTCGAAAAACTGACCATTTCCCTGACTTCACCAGGTCTTTTATTAAAATACAAGTCTGGAGATAAAACAAATGATTTTACAATTCATAAATGACGAAGATTGTAGCATTCATATGCATATTCTCAGGATTGATTGCATGCAATCCAAATGGAAACAGAAGTAATTCTGACGAAGTTAAGCCAAATATTATCATCATTATGGCTGATGATATGGGATATTTTGATATTGGATGCTATGGATCGGATATTCAAACCCCAAATGTGGACAGATTGGCTAAAGAAGGCTTGATGATGACTGATTTTTACTCTGCAGCTCCAAATTGTTCCCCGGCAAGAGCAGGTTTGTTAACCGGAAGGACTCCTTCCAGAACGGGTGTATACGACTGGGTCCCCGCGAATGGCCCCATGCATTTACCAGAATCAGAAGTAACAATTGCTGAACTGCTTAAAGACAATGGTTATGCCACGTGCCACGTAGGTAAATGGCATTTGGCAAGATGGACAAATACAGACGGAATTCTAGGGCCAACACCGGGAGACCAAGGCTTCGATCACTGGTTTGCCGTTGATAATAATGCTTCTCCAAACCACTTGAATCCGGTAAACTTCCAACGAAATGGAGAGAAACTGGGTAAACTTCATGGATACTCCTGTCAATTGGTGGTTGAAGAAGGAATTACATGGCTAAAAGAAAGAGGGCACAACAAGAAACCTTTTTTTCTGAATGTCTGGTTCAATGAACCGCATAAAAAACTAGCATCACCACCCGAACTAATAGAAAAACAACCAAATTTATCACCAGAAGATGCACTGTACTACGCAAATGTTGAAAACCTTGACCTTGCTGTCGGGAAGCTGCTCAATGCGCTGGATGAGATGGAACTTACCAATAACACATTGGTCCTTTTCACATCAGATAATGGTCCATGGAGAACTGAATCTGCAGGTTACTTCCGTGGAAAGAAATCAAGCTTATATGAAGGAGGCATTCGTGAACCTGGCATCATCAGGTGGCCGGGATATGTTAAAGCCAATAGCAAATCCGATGTCCCTGCAGGATTTATAGATGTTCTCCCTACAATCTGCGATATCACGGACATTCCGCTTCCAGAAAACACAAACATAGACGGAGCGAGTATTCTTCCCTTACTTAAAGATCAGGATTTTGAAAGAGAACAAGCCTTGTTCTGGTTTTTTTATAAATCATCACCTGCAGCAGTCCTAAGAAGTGGAGAATTTGTCTTAACAGCTGATCCAGCTGACATTTATCGTTCAAAATCACATCCTTTTGACCAAACAGACCTGGATTATATCAAAGATCTGAAATTCGATAAATTCCAACTGTTTAATCTGAAATCTGATCCAGGTCAGGAAAATGACATTGCACTGTCACATCCCGGTATTTTACAAGACTTAAAATCTGAGTTGACATCAATATACAATGACGTAATGGATGAAGGCCCACTATGGGAAGGGCTTCCATCTGATACAAAATAAAATATACATATGAAAAATCGAAATCCCCTTTTCATGATCCTTGCAATTTTTATGATGATCACAGCGGGTTGCAGAACGACTCATAATAAAAGTGGTTTCGCGCCAAATATCGTGTATATACTTGCTGATGACCTGGGAATAGGTGATCTGGGTTGCTATGGTCAAACAATCATTAAAACACCAAATATTGACAGGTTGGCCTCAGAGGGAATAAGGTTTACGAATCATTATTCAGGAAGTACAGTATGTGCACCCTCACGATCTGTCTTGATGACCGGACAACACACCGGCCATACCCCGATACGCAATAACAGGCCTTATGGAGCTGAAGGACAATTTCCAATGAAAGCCGATGCCTTTACCGTTGCAGAAATGCTTCAACAAGAAGGTTATACCACAGGTGCCTTTGGAAAATGGGGACTTGGGTTTGTAGGTACCGAAGGTGATCCAAATGCTCAGGGGTTTGATGAATTTTTCGGTTATAACTGTCAGAAATATGCCCATCGTTATTATCCAGCGTATCTCTGGCATAATGATCAGAAGGTGTTTCTCGAAGGTAATGACTGGACACAAAAAGTAACCTATGCTCCCGATGTGATTCATGAAAAAGTTCTTGAATTTATTGATAATAACAAGGATAATCCATTTTTTCTTTATTATCCGACAACCATTCCTCATGCTGAGTTGATCGTCCCGGAAGATAAGATCTTTGCTCGATATGAGGGCAAGTTCGATGAGACACCTTATCCAGGTGGAAATACAAAAAAAGACATACATGAAGCTGCCTATGGACCCGGGATGAATATAGCCTCATATTGTCCGCAAGATCAGCCAAAGGCTACTTATGCAGCAATGGTCAGTAGACTGGATAAACAGGTTGGTGAAGTAATTCAGAAACTGAAAGAAAATGGACTGCTTGAAAATACCATCATCCTATTTGCCAGCGATAATGGAATTCATAAAGAAGGAGGCATCCAACCCGAGGACTTTAACAGCAATGGTATTTACCGGGGAGCAAAACGAGATCTTTATGAGGGAGGCATAAAAACTCCAATGATCGCTTACTGGCAGGGGAAAATTGAACCGGGATCTGATACGGATCACCTATCCGCATTCTGGGATTTTATGCCAACAGTTGCAGACCTTGCAGGTGTAGATTCACCAAAAAATATTGATGGAATTTCATTTTTGCCAACATTGCTGAACCAGGGAAAACAAAAAGTGCATAGAGACCTCTACTGGGAATTTCATCCACAAGGAGGAAAACAGGCTGTTCGAAAGGGTCCCTGGAAAGCGATTCGGCTGAATTATCTGAAGTCGGAGAAAACAACTATCGAACTGTACAATCTTGATAATGATCCATCTGAAGTTTTTAATCTTGCAGATAATTATCCCGAAAAGATTGAAGAGATGATCAGTATCATGGATGCGGAACACACGACAAGCGCAGATTTTCCTTTTGAGCCAGAAAAATGAAAACATCAGGAAACACATTTTTATTGTTCGGGTTATTTTTTCTTGTAGGCTTTTTTTCCGGGGCGCGTATCCCTGCAGAAAATGAACCAAGACCCAATATAATTCTGATAATGGCTGACGATATGGGTTATGAATGCCTGAGCACATACGGCAGCTTGTCATACAATACACCAAATCTCGACGCACTTGCAGAAAATGGGATAAAATTTACCCAATGCGTGGCACAACCCCTGTGTACTCCTTCCCGCGTGAAAATTATGACGGGGCTCTACAACTACAGGAATTATGATTATTTCGAACATTTAAAATCGGACCAGGTTACTTTTGGCAACTTATTCCGGGAAGCAGGTTATCGTACTTGCATTGCAGGAAAATGGCAGCTGAATGGAAGAACAAACAAGAACATCTTTCCTGATTGGGATGATCAGTCGAAACCCAATAATTTTGGATTTGAAACATACTGCCTCTGGCAACTCACCACAAAGGGAAGCAGGTATGCAAACCCTGTAATTGAACAGGATGGAGAACTACTCGTTACAGGAAAAGATGATTACGGTCCTGATATTTTTTCTGAATATATCCTTGAATTTATTGAAAAAAACAGGAGTGAACCGTTTTTTGTTTACTATCCAATGGTGCTGACCCATGCTCCCTTTTGTCCTACACCAGATTCTGAGGCCTGGAAAAATCCAGAAACCAGGAATCAAAAAGATTCGATCTACTTCAAAGATATGGTGCAGTATACTGATAAAATTGTTGGGAAAATTACCGACAAACTAGCAGATCTGAATCTCAATAAAAACACTCTGCTGATCTTTACAGGAGATAATGGAACGCACCGTTCTATAAGCACAACAACACAATCCGGTATTATCCGAGGAGGTAAAGGGCTAACCACAGATGCGGGTACGCACGTACCACTTGTCATCTATTGGCCTGAAATGATCAGGGAAGGACTAGTATTCGAGGGATTGATTGAATTTAGCGATTTCTTTGCCACTTTTAGGAATATTGTTAACGCTGATTACACATCAGATGGACATAGCTTTCTTCCCTTGTTAACTGGTTCCTTCTACGAACCCAGGGAAACCACATTTGTGCACTATAATCGTGACCCCCATAACAATAAAGGAAACACCAGTCAATTCGCCAGAACAGTTGATTATAAACTATACCGTGACGGCAAATTTTATAAATTACGAGAAGATATCATGGAACAAAATCCACAGGATACAACTTCCCTCTCAACAAAAGAACTCAAAATTTGGAATCTTCTTCAAAAAGAGCTCGATAAGCACCCCCATGTGACTGACTTCGAGTGATGGGCACAATCCCTAATCCAAATGTATTCAATCGTATCCCCAATTTTGTCTGCATCGCAGATTATTATTGATGTATATAAAGAAAGTGAATGAAACAAATATTGAAATGTAATGACGAAAATAAAACAATGGTCCAGCATACTGATAGTTGTGCTAACAGTAACCGCATGTAAACAAAAAATTGAGCCTCCCAACATCCTGTTTATTGTAATCGATGACATGAACGACTGGGTGGGTACTTTTAGAGGTAATCCGCAAACACTTACCCCCCATATTGATGCCTTTGCAAACAATGCCGTGGTTTTTCAAAATGCAAATTGTCCTGGCCCGGTATGTGGGCCATCCCGCTCGGCGTTGCTTTCCGGATTCATGCCCTATACCAGTGGCGTATATAGTAACAATCAAAATATGCTCGATTCCAGACTGGTTCAGGAACATGCCACATTGCCCGAATATTTTTCAAAACATGGGTATCTTACCATCTCCAAAGGGAAAATCTTTCATAAACACACCACTGAAAATGGTTGGGATCATGGGCAATGGGCATTTGATATCTGGGAGAAAGAAAACGGGTCCGCTGGTATACAGCCTGATAAGATGTTCTCCCGTAACAATGGAATCTTCAATGGTAAAAAAGATCCAAATGCAAAATACACAACCAGCGGTGTTGAATTCGGCTGGGCACCAACAGCAGGTACAAAAGAAGAAACAAAAGACTACAAAACTGCCCTGTGGTTTGCTGAAAAAATAAATGATAATTATGATCAACCCTTCTTTATGCTGATGGGTATTTCGAAGCCCCATCTTCCCTGGTATGTCCCCGAGGAATATTTTAGCATGTATGATCTTGAAGAGGTTAAGATCCCTGAATACAGGGTAGATGACCTGGATGATATTCTTGAAAGGAACGGAAAAAAAGTATTTAAACCCTCTGATGACTTTCTTTGGGTTCAACAGGATGAGGAATTATTCAGAAGAGCGGTAAGGGCTTATATGGCAGCATCAAGTTATGCGGATGATTGTGTTGGGGTTGTGCTGGATGCGCTGTCAAAAAGCAAGTACAACGAGAATACCATCGTGGTTATATTCGGGGATCATGGATGGCACCTGGGTGAAAAATTGAAATTCCGCAAAGCAAGTCTTTGGAAGGAAGCCACACAGTTGCCGTTAATAATCAAAACACCTGAGATGACAGATAAGCAGTATTGCACCAGGACTGTGAACCTGATTGACCTGTATCCCACCCTGATTGAGCTTTGTGGTTTACCGGCAAAAACAAATATAGACGGGAAAAGTCTTGTTCCCCTACTGAAAGATGTAAATGAAACATGGGACCCAGCCATAACCGCTAAAGGACCTGGATGGCATTCAGTGATAACTGAAGACTGGCACTATATCGCGAATAGCAAAAATGGCACTGAAGAACTTTATAATCTCAGGAAAGATCCTTTGGAATGGACCAACCTTGTGCGTTCAGAGTCGAAGGATATAAAAGAAATATTATCCTATATGAGATCCTATTTGCCCGAAATGGATGCAGATCCTGTTCAACAGAGCTCCAAGGATAAATCCTTAAACAAAATTGATAACAGTATCAAGGTGTCCCGAAATAATGAGATCCTAAAATAATAACACTCCCGGTTTTCAGCTGAACCTAAAAAGGGGCCGCGATAAACGAGCGGCCCCTTAATTCGAAACAAACTAACTACTACTTAACTACTGAAAGTTTTCTAATGCTGGTTTCTCCTCCATTTTCAATTTTTACAAAATAAAGACCTGACTCCAGGTTGCTTAGATTGATTCTCATTGTATTACTCTCAGCCATCCCCTTGTAAACGGTTTTACCTGTTATATTGATAATTGATACACCAGGAATTTCATTTCCCCGATTCACAAACTCCAGAAATACAGATGCATTGGCAGGATTCGGATACATCCTGAATGCAGACCGCTTGTTCGTTATGCCTGTAATTACACTCACATTAATTGTTGCAACGGATTCTAATTCGCCGTCATTTACAGCAACCTGGAGAGTGTAAGAACCTTCGACATCAAATGTAACATCTGTTGTTGGCTGATCCGGATTTGCGATAGTAACATCTGATGCATTACCACTGCTCACCGTCCAACTGTAACTCAATTCTGCAGGAGGCGCTGGCAATCCGTCATCTTCAGCACTGGCACTCACACTGATTGCAACCCCTGCTTCAGCTTCTATATTTGCTGTTGAAACTGTAACGGATGGTTCAGTATTGATAATAATCTCTTCAATAAAATTGAGCATATAATATACTGTATTTGCACCATCACTTGATACTACCTTTAATATGTCATCGTATGCCAGGTTTCCCAGTGATCTATCGAAATCGGCTTTGTCTATGATCGTCACAGTTGCCCCTTCGGCCGGAGTAATACTGGCCATGAAAGTAGATACCGCCGTGCCACCAGGGATCCGTGAGATGATAAAGTAATCCTGATCTACTTCATAGATACTTGACAAAACGAATGCATCACCAGCTTCAGAATCCGGTGTCAGCTGATACAGTGCCCGATCACCATTCTGAGCAACCACTTCAATAAACGTTTCAGAAGTTGCTTTCACCGGTAAATAATTACCTTCAAAATCGATCATCTGAAGTGGCACCAAAGCACCAGAGGCATCTTTTATATTGAGTATAGAAAATTCAGATGCAGCTTCAACTCCTGCAAGTACATCTTCAAGGGTCGTTCCCGGAGAGAATCCTGAGACAGTTCCATCTCCGATGGTCAGATCGGATCCTTCTGCCGCAACAAGTGCGGTATTACCATCGAGCGGTGTGATATCAAGATGGTACTTGGTAGTTGTTTTTTCATCGGCAGAAGTAACAACTAATGTATCGCCTGTTGATACAACATCGGTTGGATCAAGAAACGTGCCTTCTGTACCGGTTTTCACAACCTGTATCTGACCCGTATCAGGTAAAATCAGATTAGCAATGAACTGTTCGACGGTCTCACCATTGCTGATCCCTGTGATACCAAGATCGCCTTCATATCCGTCGTCAACAAGATAAACGAGAGAACTCACGGTAGACATATAGGCAGTTACCGGATCAAGCACATGGCTTCCTATGGTTGATATATGCTCCATCCAGTCGATGCCCTCTGCTGGGGCATTGGACCAGGTCCATTCACAATCTTCAGGAGATGTACCTGCGGATTCGTAATAACTGGAGTTGCCCCTCCATATACTGGGTTTTCTCACGAGCTTGTGCCCTTTTCCACCGTCCCAGTCGTAACCACCTATATCACCGAATTCAGTACCATCAGGATATCCAATAACATCAACAAGCGTCAAATCGTTCATATCCCCGATGGGCTTATTACCATTCAATACAGTATCGTTATCAATTCTGAACATGTACAGCACCATTTCCTTGTTCCGGGTTGGCATCGCTTCGTTCGTACCAAAAGTTAATCCCCAGATATTTGGCCCGTCATCAGGGAAGGAAACATTATACCAATCCGATGTAATTCCAAATTTATCCTCTGCTTTATGGGTTTTTCTGGAAGCAACTACGAAAACACCCCCATTCGGCTCTACTATCGGATCGACTGATCCATCGTATTTCAGGACTTTATAATCCTCATTATCCCATGCAGTTGCATTGTCACTCCACCTATAACCGGGCGCATACATCATATAACGGTTAGCAGAATCCAGCGATTGCTGTACAGCCTCAGCAGGACTTACAGATTTACCCCCCACAATCAGATATTTCGACAGGTCCAGGGGTTGGTTCCCAGGATTAGCAATTTCAAACCATTCCATGAAGGTGCTAAACTTGGTATGAAATTCTGAAAAGAAAGGTTCACCGAAAAATTTTTGTTGGTTTTCGGGCGGTTGATATACACTGAATGTAACCGAATACTCCTGCTCCAGTGTGTCAGATTCAGAAATTACTTTAAAAACGGTTGTTCTTTCCTCATTCCCACCTTTCAATGATACAGCTGGTGTTATTACTACCCTGGCGTTCAGGTCCTCAGTATGTGCCTTCAATGCAGGAACATGCGTACTACCGTATTTGAGTGTTATGTTATATTGATACACATTCGGTTGAAATTCCGGAACTGTATCACTCGTCCAGCTGAAATCCCAGTTATCCTCCGTGGTAATATCAGGCCATGTAATAGCAGATAACATAACATTATCACTCTTCACATATTCTTGCACATCTATATAATACTGCTTCTTATCCCCATTCGCTGCTGTAACTTCAAGGATATCTCCATTTACAAGGTCAACCCTTTCTGTACCGTCTTTCCAGATTATTTCAGCGGATGCATTGGAGGCCCATTCGATGTAACTGAACATCGTATCAACTCGTGTTGCGAATGGGACATCCCCAATGGTGTCCAACACAGGCATATTCTCAGTAACATAGTAGCGTGTACCGCCTATGGTGGTTATTGTACCTGGAGGATCTTCTTCGCCAGGTCTATTTATATTTCTTCTGGGGAATACAAGATTCATGTTTTCCGATGGAGCGGATACAGTGATCGTGAGATCCTGAATGGTCAGTTCAGTTCCAAAAGATTTTACCTGGAGTATGTCTCCTGTCTGGACAATATTATGAATTGAATCCTCAAAAACCGGCGCTTCTATATACCACCAGGCCATTCCATCGCCAAAGTTAAGTTCCTTGACCAACGAATCACCTTTGTATATACCCCAGGGTACTGTTAATGTGCCATTGGTAAGATCTACAGTAATAGCTGAATTATCAGAGGTTACATCGATAGAAGAGGCACCATGATGACCGACGGTTGTAAATGGAAGCCCTGGGTTTAGATGCTCAGTAAGAATCCAGTCAGCATCTGAAGCATCTGTACCTCTTGAAGCATCCCAATTTCCCAGATTTCCCTGATTTATACTGGATTTTCGTATTGCTGTATTCGTCAAAACTGGCTCAACAACACCAGCAATGGGCAGTCCGCCAGTTTCTTTATATGTATTACCGGATTCATCCTTATTCCAGTTAAAACAATCAATGACCATCGAATCCAGGTCACTGGACTTGTACCAAAGTACAATCCCATATTTCCCACCAAAGGGTCTTAAAGCCGGATACCCTGGTGACAAAGAATCAACCAGGATGCCTTTATCAAAGAGATCTCCAAATTCCCACTGGTAAACCAGCTGATCCGATACATCATTCACTTCTTCCCAACTTTGACCAGGTTCCTCATAGATGTTTGAAACGACGTAGGTCTGATTTGGTTCCAGTAAAATTCCTTCTTTAAAATACATAACATCGCCTGCACCCTGAGGATCCTGAATTAAAAACTGATCGAGGTTCAGGGCACTATCGCCCACGTTGCAGATTTCAAAATAGGCATTAGGGTGTGCATCCAACCGCGCTTCTGATATAATCAGATCCGGGATGGTATCCTGTGCAATAACTCCAAATGGAATCAGGACAAACGAAATAATAATAAGTAAAAGATTCTTTCTCATAATAATGTGTTTTAGTTATGTGAATAGTTCGTTTTCTAAGAAATTGGTCTGTAAGAGATTTTATCTGCGTCTGGTCTATTTTGATTTCCTGAATGGAATATTTCAGTACCACGTTGCATTTTATTATATCTACTTTTAATCATTCTTATGATCGTGTTACCAACATGCTAAAAATAATGAAGTATTCCCAGGTACCGGGAATTAATATATTCCAAATAGGGTATAATAACTGTTTGCCCTTTACAGTGCAATTTAAATTGTTTAATGAATCACTGTTATAAACTAAATGTAATGAAACTTATCCAACTGACCATTTTAACTTTCTCGCTGCTGCTTATTTCAAACTGTCAAAATTCATTTGAAACAAATGATAACAATCAAACCAGTAAATATTTCCCGGAAGATTGCTGGGGGGTATATAGCTGGGCTGGATGGAACCCAGACCAGGTCAGCCGGGAAAGCCATCCGCTGATCAAAGGAGCACCCATTATTCTTAAATGGAAAGATGTAGAGCCCGAGCCTGGAGTCTTTAAGTTTGACGAAGTCCTTGGAAAGAAGCTTAACCTGGCAGATGCAAATAACTTTTATACTTTCCTGATGATCTGGGTCGCTCCTAATGCTCCACGCTGGCTCTACGAAAATGGGGTGCCTGAGTTGAAGATGACGCCTACAATCAATCCTTTGGGAAAACCAAGAGACTGGACCTTCCAGTACTATCTCGACGAAGATTATATAAAATATTATCACAGGTTACTGAAAGAATTCGGCGCATACTTAATGCAGCTTCCCGACAATCTCCAGGAAAGAGTGCTATACATTCAATCGGCAGAAGGAAGTACCGGGGACGGCTGGGGATATAAAGGCACACCACTGGACCATAAGTATGAAATTACTGATGAAGTCTGGGGTGAATTCCGGATAGAAGCATGGACGGTTCTCAAAGATGCCGTGAGTGATGAGAATGGAGAATTGTTGATCCCACTGCTGGTGAATTTTGATTCAAACAGCGATCGACAATACCAGTGGCTTCTTGAGAATCTGCCTGTAATCGGATTAAAAAACGGGATGTTCAGTCATGGGTACCATATCAGTGGCACCAAAACGCGGATCGAGAACTGGAATAAATTTAAGAAGGATGTTCAGTCCCATGGAATGGAGTTTTTTTCCAGGGGTGAACAGGATGGAGAATGGGCCGTTTACGGATGGAGCACCCAAAATACAGAACAGGCCTTTTATTGGACAGCTATTTTTGCAACCCATTGTGGCATAGACATGTGGAACGTTCCCGCAGAAGCAAGTGCCGGTTATCACTACCAGGACGCCATCAATTTTTTTAATAAATATGCCGGTCATCATAATCCTTCCCTTGCACCGGCAGCTTTCTGCGCTTTGCGAAAGGGATTGGATGCTTCAGATACAGAAGCATACTCTGAAGAGTTTTATGGCACTGCAGAAAAGAAAAACATCGACCGCTATCTCAGAATTGCACATGTATACAGTCAGCAAGGGGCGATGCAGGGCGATCCCGAGAAAGCCACTGGAGGAGGGATGGTCAACCGAAAACGCCAGGACTACAACGATGTTGGGTGGGGTATCCACGATGGAAATTACCAGCGGTTTTTAACACAGATTGACCCTGAACAGACCAGCAAAGGGTGGTGGCACAAGGGACCTGAGAAAAGTATATATAGCAGATTTGCGCGGTCCATCAACATTCAGGATGGACACGGTGCAGTTTATTTTGATGTGAATGACTCATTCTGCAATGCCCCAGGAAAAATCGAAATACGAATTGTCTGGCTTGATGAAGGAAATGCAGAATGGATACTCAGCTACGATGCAACCAGTGATCCTGAGAAAGTGGCTTACACGATGAAAAATGAAGACTCCGGATCCTGGAAAGAAAAAACCATTGTCGTTGATGACGCAAGATTAGACAACCGGGGCACCAGAAAGGCTGATATCATCATTGCGGCTACCGGGATTGACGAGCCGGTTTTTCATTTGATCGAGATCACAAAACTTCCAAATAAATAAGCGATGCAATTCAGCAAGACAAAATATTTATTAATCCTGGGCAGTATCCTGTCAATCTTTTTGTTCATGACAGCGTGCAATCAGGCAGAGCAAAAGCAAACCATCCAGGGTTACGATCCACAATCCCCAGGAATTTTGCCCACAGGCGCCTGCGGTGTGTGGGCATGGTATTCAACAGGCGGATCACCAAATAAGTGGAACAGAAAGGTGAAACCAGAAGACACCTACCCAAAAATGAAAGGGATTCCGATCGTGGTCGGGTGGAATGAACTCGAACCGGAAGAGGGTTTTTATAACTGGGACCTGGTTGATGACATCATAAAGGTGGCGGCTGAAAACAACAAATATGTATTTACGCTGCTCTGGCTGAACCCTGTAAACGCTGAATGGCTTTATGAAAAAGGCGTTCCAAAAGTTGAAATTAACACCTTTAAATCCGATCCTCATTTCGCAACCCTGCCATATCCTTTTGACGAGCAATATAAGTACTATTCAGAGCGGATCATCAAAAAACTGGCGGAGC
The DNA here is from genome assembly GCA_964406495.1 of uncultured Bacteroidaceae bacterium. Taxonomy (GTDB): domain Bacteria; phylum Bacteroidota; class Bacteroidia; order Bacteroidales; genus M55B112. The sequence goes on from CAYOSB010000015.1 coordinate 18,284, forward strand.
ACCTGCGAAACCTCCCGCCAGAACTTTTTAAACACGTACTATTTCACCAGGTTGTTGAGGGATCCACAGGAGATGGGTATTGTTACAAAGGAGAACCTAAAGATCCCAAATTTGCAATATCCAGGGAAGACTGGTCAGTTTACCAAGAGTATATAAGAAAATTCACCATTGAAGCATTTACGGGAGAATTTGACAATAAACCACCCGTTACCGTTTTGCTACATACCCGCGATCTGCTCTGGGCTGCTGAACAATATGAAGGATTTGTAACAAAGAAAGGCGTCGCCTCACATTTTTATCATTCCAATTCAACCCGCTCCATCCAGCAAATCTATGAACCCTTTAACACCCCGGATAACCCACTTGGGCGACCAGTGTATAGCAGGGGTGAAGGTGAAACGATGTGGATGTCCTCAAAACAATGGTTTCAAAAAGATTCGCTCAGAAATCTCTACTGGAGCGCGCTTTATGCGATTCACTGCGGACTGGACATCTGGAACATACCTGACCATCTGCTGGCACAACCAAGATGGCAAATGGCACTCGATGTGTTTGACAAGTATGCCGGTCATAAATTTCCAGACAGATCTCCTGTCGCTTTTTCCGCATTGAAAGATGAACTGAATGTCGATGACACAGCAAGGTTTCCAGAGTCATTGTATGGTCCGGTTTCAAAATCCAGTTTGGAACGGACCGAAAAAATTCGGCAGGAGTTTGCCATCCGGGGAGCATTGGTTGAAGATCCCGAAATGGTCATGGCAGGGAGTCACAAAAGCCGCAGCAGAAAAGGATATAACGATATAGGCTGGGACCGGATCGACAATGGGTACAACCTTTATCTATACCCGGTAGATGCTGTCGAAACAAGCATAGGTTGGTGGCACATTGGACCCAAAGAATCGCCCTATGGCCGATTTGCCAGGGGCTTTGAACACAGGTCAGGTAAAGACACCCTGTTTTTCAGGTTTCACGAGGATTTCTTCCCCGGGATTGATCCATCTCCCGGGAAATTAACATTCAGAATCATATGGCTTGACAAAAGCAAAGGATCCTGGAAATTTGTATATGATGCGGGGATCCCTGAGCTAAAGACAGCCAAAACATTTTCCGGAAACGGAAGCGGAACATGGAAAGAGGAAGTATTCGCTGTCAACGATGCAGTGATGAACAATAACGGTCCGAAAAGATCCGATATCGCATTAATAAATACGGACGGGTCAGATGAAATATTTCACCTGATCGAGCTGGAAAGAAGAACCAGGTAATGAAATGATAAAACAAATAAAATGAAAAAAAAGATACCTGAAACATTATTTGTGCTTCTCTTGCTCGGGAGCCTGGGACTCCCAATTCTGGCGCAAAGTGCCCTCGACATCGATGCATATGGCGTATGGTGCAAAAATACCGGGTTCGATCCCGCGGATCCAAATTATGATTATCTGAAGGGCTTGTCGGCAGAAGGAACGAAATGGTCTGATATTCAACCCAGTGACAGTGCCAATTTCGATTGGTCCACTGTACAGGAATCGTTAGATGTGGCTTCAGAAAGGGGCCAGTTTGTTTACCTGGGTGTGGGCGTTGGACCAGATTCGCCAGAATGGCTGTATGAGAATGGTGTCCCAAAAGTATATACAGATGATACGGATCATCCGAAATGGTTGTATTATCCATATTATATGGATCCTGACTATATAAGACATCTCAACAAATTCATTGAAGGACTTGCTGATTTTCTCTACAGTCAGCCACAGGAAAAATTGCGTTGGGTATCCTTTCTCCAGGTAAAAACGGGCTGTACCGGCGATGAAGTGGCCTACAAGGGAGCTCCGACAGATTCACAATACGATCTGCCGAAGCAGGGGCAGGAATGGTATGACTTCAGGCTTGGTGTTTTTGAACAATATCGGCAAAATTTTCTTGTTGGTGAACACAAGATCCCACTACTTTTCAATAGTGTCAGAGAGGAGGATTATCTTCAAGCATGGAACTGGGTCATTGAAAACATTGGATCAGGTTTTGGCATAAAAGAAGGTGCTCTTGTCAGGGGACATCACCTTTCCAAGGAAAAAACGGTGGTTGATACCTGGAAACCATACCTGGTCAATCCAAAGGGACTGGCGCTATTCAACAGGTCAGAAATGGACCAGTCATGGAAGAAGCCGGTTTTCCAGATCAATGTTGAATTGGGCTTCTACTGGGGTGTCATAAACGGACTGAATCAGGGACTTACGGTCAATGACGTGTCCAACAGTGCACTTGAAGAAGCAAGAGACAACCCTTCCATTCAAAATTCCTACCGGTTATTTAATAAATATGCCGACCAGATCTACCCCGAAACCACATCAAGAGCATTTATCGCTTTGCATGAGGGTCTGGATGCTTCAGATGATCAAAAATTCCCGGAGAGCAAGTATGGTTCTGTCAATATGGGCAACGAATCAAGGTATGCAGCCATTTGTAATGATCCTGTATATGCTGCCAGGGGGGCCCGGATGGACGATCTCTATGCTGCTACAAAAGGCCAGGTGTACCAGCGTGATAAACAAACCGGTTACAACGATGCAGGCTGGGATATCTGGCCAACGAATTATTCCAGGTTTATCACACAGATTGACCCCGAAAATACGTCCATTGGATTATTCAGAATCGGTGGGCCGATTGATTCCCAATCTCCTGTTTACTCTCGCTTTGCCCGTGCATTTGAAAACAGTTCGGGTAAAAATGCAATGCACTTCAAATTACATGAGGACTTCTATCCTGGAGAAGCAGACACGGTAACATTCATCGTGATATATCTTGATAAAGAAAATGGTTCAACCTGGGAACTTCAATACGATGCAGGTCCGGGTGACTTAAAGACCGCGTTCTCTATTAAATGTAACGGGAGCAATACCTGGAAAACACAAACTGTTATGGTTCCGGACGCCGTGTTGAATCAAAACGGGCACGGCGGATCGGACTTCGCACTTGTAAATACTGACACGAAAGATGATGTCTTTCACATGATTGAAGTTGAGAAAGGCATTGCCTATCCCATTCGCAAAAAGTCAAGTAATGCTTTTCTTTCCAGCATAACCTGGCCGGATATACCAGATTCTGTCAGCAGTTTGTATGGATGGAAGAACAGAATCATTCCTGGCTTCCAAAAAAAAATATTGAGTTATACGGTACCTCTTCCGGCCGGAACTGAGAATGCACCTGCACTAGCAGCAACAACTGCAGACGTGAACGCTACTGCCGGGATAAATAGACCATTGAACCTGCGGGGAACCCTCGAGGAAAGAACATCAACCATCACCGTAACATCAGAAGACGGGAAAACTGAGCAAATCTATACCGTTACCTTTGAAGTTGAAAGAGAAGAAATTGAAGATACCCAGCCCTTCGATGCTGACCCCTTTTTCTCCCGCCTTGTATACAGAGAGTTCTTTAACAACAACTATATAGAAATATCCAACCCGGGAAGCGATACGCTGGACCTCAGTCACTATCTTGTGGCCATGGGGATCTCCCGGGTTCCGGATCATGTTATTTCGGATACCCTCCCTTTTGAAAAACGTTATAATTATTACGTGCCAGGGTATGACTACGCTACAATGGATACGTTCCTGTACCAGCCCGGAAGAATTGTACAAGATGCTGCAGTGAACCCCCTCGTTGAGCCCGGAGGTTCTTTTGTGATCGGGCACATCGAGGATACTGATCCGGAGGACAGGGTACATATTAACGATTGTGATATTATCATTAACAAGGAACTGAGTTTCGATACCAATACTAAACTTATTGTTGCGGGTCCGGATGCAATTACAAAGAATGGCTGGATGGAAGGAGTACTCTGCCTGTATAAGATCTTAAATGATTCAATAAGAAACGGAACCAAACCAATATCCGATCCAAATGACTTTGAACTTGTGGATGTATTTGGCACCTATAACGGATCATCATGGTCCCCGGCAGGAAGCCCATTATTGGATGAAGATAACAAATGGAACCTCACTCGTAAAAGTCAGTTCCTCTTTGGCGACACCCTTCCGGGAACAGAAGGCTCCTGGGGGAATACGGAATATGAATCTGAATGGAACTGTGTCAACCGGGAAGATTATAAAGCCATGGGGTACGGCGGCAGTGACTCGCATTTGAAATTGAGTGAGGATATCGGTAATCACAGCATGGAGACCATGACAGATTATAAATCAACCATCACCTCTGTTGTTTATAATGTTTCGGCAGGATATGTATCGCCCCAGCAAATTTCAGGCATTCCAATGAACACAAGTTTTTCCGAGTTTCTTGCCAACATTGTCAGACGTAACGCAGACCAGGAGATTGTACTGCAGGCAAATGACGGAAGCATAAAAAATCCAGAAGATGAAATTGTCGATGGGGACAGCCTCACGGTTACTTCTGCTGATGGACATAACGAAACCCGCTACGGACTACTGACGACCTCAGAGCAAATTAGTTCTGATGCGGTGCTGATACCTGTAGATGGATCTGGTTATGCTATTGCGAACAATGATACAACCGGAACTATTTCCGGGATTCCTTCCGGCATCTCTCTTTCTGCAGTGCTGGATAATGTGCGCGTACCTGAAAATGCCAGGTTGAATGTAGTGAATGAAAACAACAGTCTGGTCCCCTTCCAAACGTTAAGTGAAGGCGGGACATATGTGGCAACAACTGCATGTCAAGACTATTTTTTTGAAGTAACGGCAGAGGATAATTACACTAAAATAAAATACCACCTTGAAATTGATGTGATTGAAAATGAAGCATATGCATGGTCTGATCTTTATATTGTAAACCAGGAATCAAATATGATTTCCGGGATTCCAAAAGCAACCACTGTGTGTACATTTTTTAAACATCTTAAACCTAATCAGGGTTCGGGCATTCAGCTTTTCGATCGGGCTAGTTTAGAACGGAAGGCCGGTCCTGTTGATTTCGAGGATTATGTCCTGGTAACTTCTGCAAATGGCAAAGTTTCCAAAAAATATCAGCTCATCCTGGAAGGTGAAATCCTGGGCTCAGAAGCGTTTTTAAACTCAGAAATCTATGTTGTCGATCAGGTTATTCAAATCATTGACAGCATCTTAATTGAAACCTCAATCACTGCATTTCTTCAAAATATTACAGCTGCGCCCTTTGCAGATGTTTTCGTATTGAATTCGGAACAAACTCCTGTAGATTACGGTAGTCTCGAAGAGGGCTATACAGTCTTGGTGATCTCTGGAGATGGTACAAATGAGACAAACTATATGCTTGGGTTCTATGGTATGCTCGAAACGGAAGCCTATATTACCTCCGACATCTACAGCATCAATCAGACAAAACATACCATCGACAGTATCCCGGCAGGCACTCCGATAAATGAGTTTATAAATAATATAACACCAGCACCCGATGCAACTGTAAGTGTCCTGGATGAAAATCAAAACCCTGTGAGTGAAGGTAATCTGGGTGAAGGATATACGGTGCAGGTAACATCGGAGGATGGCTTGACAGAGCAAATATATACCATCCATTTCTATGATCCTGACCGGGTATACGCCTCGCAGTTGAATGCAATTCAAATCTATCCAAATCCGGTAGTTGACTTCTTAACCATCGAAGGCCTTCCCCTGAACAGCACCATTACGGTCTGGAATATTTTCGGGAGTTGCATTTCGTCTATATCCAATGAAAATTCTGAATCTGTGACTATTTCCACAGATGAATTAAGTACTGGTTTATACTTTTTACGGGTTCAGGGTGGGGATCATAATTCAGCCATATACAAAACCATCAAAAACTGATAGCATTATGAAAAAGAGGGAACTTTCAAGGAAAAATTTCATCGAATCTACAGCAGGAATCATCGCTGGTACAATGGCATACCCGTATATTTCTTTGGGAAATTCGCCCGGATCTCCCAATGCGATCCCAAACCTTGCATTTATTGGGATTGGCGGAAGGGGATCAAAGAACATCGACAAATTCAGTGATCTGTGTAATATTGTTGCTTTTGCAGATGTGAACGAAGGTTCTTCGGGTGTAGCAAGGATGAGGAGTGAACATCCCGTAGTTCCCTTTTTTAAGGATTACAGGAAACTGATCGATAAAATGCACAGGGAGATCGATGCGATTGTGGTCAGCACACCGGACCATTCTCACTATGCAATAGCAAAATGGGCCATCGAGGCCGGAAAGCATGTGTATGTAGAAAAACCACTGACGCATACCATTGACGAGGCCAGGAGACTAAAAAAAGCAGCAGCAGATGCAGGTGTTGTCACGCAAATGGGTAACCAGAGTTTTTCTAATGACGGCATCAGGGCTTGTAAAGAGTGGATCGATTCAGGGTTAATCGGTCAGGTTCAGGAAGTGATTCAATGGACCGATCGCCTGACGCCCGGTCAGATTGCGCTGCCAGGAGAACAATGGCCAAAAGCTGAGCCGGTTCCCGAAGGCCTCGACTGGAAACTCTGGCTGAATATTATACAGGATACAGGATATCATTCAAACATCGAGGGAAACTGGCGCGGTTGGTGGAGATTCGGATCAGGGGCATTGGGCGATATCGGATGCCATATGATGGGAATCCCGTTTTATGCACTTGTTCTCGGTATTCCGGATACCGTCTCAGCAACACAGAGAGGCGGCAATAAACTGCGCTGTCCGTTACAAAGTGAAGTTGTATATGAATTTAACAGATCCGGTACCGGGGCACCGCTAAAAATGACATGGTACGATGGATTCAGAAGGAAAGACGGGAAGCAAAAGCTCTATGAGGAGTTTGATCCCTCTTTTTTGCCACATTTCCCTGAAATGTTTCCGGAAAAGAATCATAACGCTTTGTCTGACAACGGCCAATTTATCGTAGGTGATGAAGGACTTATTTATATTCCTGCCATGCACCTGGGTAAGCAACCACTACTCCTGCCTGAGGAAAAATGGGAAGATGTAAAAAATGACCTCCCTGAACCAACTTTGGAACGCGTTGATAATCACTGGCTCAATTTTATTCAGGCCATTAAGGGAGATATTCCAGCGGCATCATCAAATTTCGATGTATCTGCCAACCTGACCGAAATCGTTTTATTGGGGAATCTTGCACTTAGAAGCGGACAATCCATTAAATGGGATGCTGAAAACATGGAGTGCACAGGAAATCCACAAGCAACAAAAATGGTTAAGGAAAAACCAGCGAATCCTGAATTTTTACCCGGTTGATTCAACAAATAATCCGCCCAAACCATGAAATACTTGCCATTACTTCTTGCCTTATTTACAACTGTACCTGCCCTTTCACAAGCAGATCCTGAAATATCTGCGTTCATGGGTGACTGGAAAGGCGGCTTTGATGACAGAAAAGGCGATGCTGATCTTGTAGCCCGGGTTATCGGGCTCGGCAACATGACATACAGGATTCAGTTACTCCCGGAATATGACAAGCGTGCCAAAGCATACCTGGATCTGGAAGCCACAGACAACAACGGACGGTTGGAATTCAAGACCGACGAATGGGAAGGGACCATAACCACAAACGAATTTTCAGGAATAAAAAAGGAAAGTCAAGGGATAAGAACCTACAGGTTGAAAAAATTAGAAAGAACCTCTCCCACCCTCGGAGCAAAACCTCCCAGTGAGGCAATTGTCCTTTTTGACGGGTCAGATCTTAAAGAATGGATGCACCCCCGCAGACCTGGAGAAAAAGTGGTGTGGAAAATAGTGAACGATGCCATGGAGGTCACTCCCGGAAACGAAAGGATAAATGGAAAGAGAATGAAGAATGATCTGGTTACAAAGCACCACTTTAAAAATGTTAAATTGCATCTTGAATTCTGTCTTCCCTATCAACCGGCAAAAAGGTCACAAGGAAGAGGCAACAGCGGTGTATTTCTCCAGGATTTTTATGAAATACAGATCCTGGACAGTTATGGAACGGAGGGATTGTGGAACGACTGTGGTGCGCTCTATAAACTGGCTCCCCCCAAGGTAAATGCATCCTATCCGCCGGGCACCTGGCAAACCTATGATGTGATCTATTACAGTCCTGTATTCGATGAGCGCGGAAAATGTACACGAAATGCATTCATCACTGTTAAACACAATGGTGTGCTTATTCATAATAACGTGGAGTTGACACATCCTACCGCCCATTCAATGTCTGCAAGGAATTCAGGCAAAATTCCCGGATCTTCGGCTCCGATAAAACTACAGGACCACGGTAATCCTGTCAAATTCAGAAATATTTGGGTAATGGAATTAAAAAACAAATAATATGAAAAAGACCAAAGTTATCATTCTCCTCGTACTCCTTTCTCTTCAATTGACGGCCCAGGTGCACCCAACTGTAAAACACAGCGATAATGCAGTATATAGCATCCAGTGGGAAAATGCATATGCACAGATCAACGATTTGATACCTGAAGTTAAGATCAATAGCACATGGATTCCTGCCAGTGAATTTGAATCCATCCGGTGGGTCAGAAAAGAGGGCCAGCGCATCAGCGAACCCAATCAATACGAGGGCCCTGTCGAATTACTTCAAATGATCTGTGAAGGTCATCCTTACATGGACAGGTTCACCATTACTTTCGAGATAATGGAATCCCGACCCTATTTGGTTATGCAGGCCAGCCTGCAGACTTCAAAGGAATATACCCTGGGAGGGGTCAGGTTATTCAGTTCTGACAAAGAAAACATTCGTCTGCCGGGCAAAAGCAAAGATTGGATCATTTTTACAGAGAGTGCAGCAGCACCGCATACAGGGGCACTGCTATACCCCTACATGTTAAATACTTCAGCAGCTGATCAGGGAAAATATTCAAAGGCCCATACAGGTGTATGGTTAAGCATGCTTGTCAATGACAAAGAAAACTATGCCTTCTCTTTTGCATCCATTTCAGCCGAACTATGGCCCAACAATTTCAAATGGGATTTGCCGGTAGAAAAAGATTTTAACAAACTGAGACTAACGGCCCGTAGCAGTGCGATCTTTGAAGAAGAAGAAATCATTGTTCCTGCAGGCAAGCCTATTGTAACCGATGCGTTCCTGGTGGGATTCTGGCAACATCAATGCCCAACCCTCTCCCTGCTGGAAACCGGAGTGATCATGGGTGAAAACATACGCAAGGGAAAGCCCATGCATTGCCCGGAACCTGGCTGGAGCTCGTGGCATTCTTATGGAAGGTACATCTCCGAAAACAGTATAAAAAATGCTGCTGATTTTATGGCTGAGGAATTAAGTGATTTCGGATGGAAAACTGTGCAAATTGACGGCGGATGGTGGCAGACGCCCGGTGTATACTATCTCAACGAGGACTTCCCCAAAGGCATGCGTTACCTTTCAAATTATGTAGAAGGAAAAGAACTTGATTTCGGATTGCATATCAGTCCGTTTCGTGTTAGCGGAGCAGACCCGGTGATTAAATCCAATCCCGGGTGGATCTTGCAGCCCTTTGGAAAAATGGAAATTGACCTTAACGACGAGGAACAAATAACAACACTTGGCATGATTTACGTCGATGGCACACACCCCGAAGTGGCACCATTTCTAACGGGACGCTTTCAGCAAATGACCGAAGGATACAATCCTTCCTTTATGAAATGGGATCATCATTATGGTGCATTGGCAGAGGGACCGCGCTATGATGCTACGATGACAGGCCTCCAGGCACACAACAAAGTGATCCGGTCCATCAGGGCAGCTTTACCGGATGAGTTGATCGTTACCAGGAGCATGGGATACATGCTTGGGGCACTGGAGTGCTATGATGCAATAAGGGTAGGAAATGATATCAACCACCCGGGAATTGTATCAGAAAGCGAACAATATGCCAACATTACCTACGGGAAAACACTCGGATCAATTGAAGATAAACAGGTAGAAAAAGGATTGATACGTTTTGCCAGGTCCGTTGCACGAAATTACTACGTCCATAAAAGCATTGCAATTTGCGATCCCGATGCATTTTTCGTTTCACCTTTATATTCTGAAGATGAAGCAAAATGCCACATGACGCTGCAGGCCATCATGGGAGGTTTGTTTTTTTCAGGCGACCGGTTGGAATCATTGCCCGAAGAACGGGTCGACCTACTGAAGAATAAAGAAATCATGGCTGTCAATCAATTGGGGGTGCATGCAATACCACTTGATCTTTTCTCGGGTGCAGATATTCCTTTGGTATGGAAGCTGGAAAAAGAAGAGCGGTTGATCATTGCCGTGTTTAACTGGCTGGATGAAGATGTTGTGCGCACCTTCAGCCTGGAGGATGACTTCGAGTTAGCTGGCAGAAAATATTCGTTTAAAGAACTTTGGACTGGTGAATCATTCTCATCGAAAAATAAAAAACTAACGTTGACACAAAAAGCCCATTCTGTTAAGCTTTTGGAGATAGTAAGTCATTAAAAATCTATATTTATGCATATAAGCGTTATTTATAATAAAGTAACATTCCTTGGTTACCTGCTACTCTTTGCTTCAACTGCAATCTTCGCTGAGAACCATGCGCACAACAAGCATAGCAAACCGAATATTATCTTGGTATTGTCGGACGACCACAGCTATCCTCATACAGGGTGCTATGATGATTTCAATGTTGGTTTATATGATATTACACCCAACCTTGACAAGTTTGCGAAAGAGGGGGTACGATTTACCCGTGCATATACAACCGCCCCCCAATGTGCCCCTTCCAGGATCTCAATTTTCACAGGCAGCAACCCGGTAGAACTTGAAGAAACAGAAAAAACTCAGAAATGAGATGGAGAAATTTATGGTAAAGAATCATGACTTCTTACCCCTCCCCTCTCACATAATCACCAACAATGAAAAATGAACTCAGTGATCATAAAATACTGAATTGTGGAATGTCTCCATTTTTCAACTGACTAAAGGTTTAACCACAAAATATTTTTTGCATGAAAACATATTATACTCTTCTGCTTGTGATCATGGTCCTCTCTGCCAGTCTGGCCGGACAGGATATGCGCCCAAATATTATCATCATCCTGGCCGATGACCTGGGCTATTCCGATATTGGATGCATGGGGTCGGAAATCCATACGCCAAATATTGATCTGCTTGCAAAGAATGGAATTCTCTTCACGGAAATGCACAATACTGCAAAATGTTATCCTACCAGGGCATCCTTGCTGACCGGGCGCTATTTTCAATACACTGACAGACAATTCAAAAATACCGTGACCCTTGGAGAAATACTGCAGGAGAACGGCTATACAACCCTGTGGTCAGGAAAACATCATGCCACTTTTGATCCACGGACACGGGGATTTGACAGATTTTATGGCTTCCTTGGAGGTGCCGTAAATTATATCAATCCGGGAGACACCGCTGCTCCGGGTGGTAAAATGCCTGCTTTTATAAGTGGCTCCTATGAATGGATCCTGGATCAGGAGGGATCACGCAAACCATTTGTACCCAATGATCCCGACTATTACACAACAGATGCCTTTACCGATTACGCATTAAAATGGATCGATGAATATGCGAGCGGTAAAAACCCGTTTTTCCTTTACGTAGCCTACAACGCACCGCACTGGCCTTTGCATGCAAAACAGGAAGATATCACAAAGTATGCTGATTTCTATAAAGATGGATATGAAGCTACAAGGAAACGGCGTTACAATAAACAGATTGAATCGGGGATACTCAACCCGGCAATTAGTCCTCTTTCAGCATCCGATTTTGAGAAAAACTGGAATGAACTCACTGAGGAAGAAAGAGAGAAAGAGATCCTGAGAATGCAGGTATACGCAGCAATGATCGATCGGATGGATCAGAATATAGGCAGATTAATTGAAAAACTCAAGAAGGAAAAAGAACTGGAAAATACGGTCATTTTCTTTCTTTCCGATAATGGGGGATGTGCAGAAAACCCGGACAAGCGTGTTAAATATCCCAACGATAGCCCTGGAAAAACAGGAGAAGTGGATAGCTATGAATCAATCAGGAAATCATGGGCCAATGTGGCAAATACACCTTTAAGATTCTACAAAACTGACAGTTATGCAGGGGGGATCAGAACACCAATGATCGTCTATTGCGGAGAAAACATCCCGGTAAAAAAACAGATCAGCGATGCGCGACTTCACCTGATTGATCTGATGCCTACCATACTGAACCTTACCCGGGCCCAGTCTGAGATGTACCCGGAATATATATCCGGACTCCAGGGCATTGATTTTTCCGGATTGTTTCGAGGTGACAAAGTTGAAAGAGAAGCACCGCTCTATTTCCAGTTTGGCAGGGGAAAAGCCCTCATCGAAGATCAATGGAAAGTGGTACAAAAGGGGAATGCCGAATGGGAACTCTTTGATCTGAATACAGATAAAACAGAAACCAGGGACTTGGCTGCCATGGATCCTGAACGATTTAATGAAAAGATCAGGAAATGGCAAACCTGGTTCGATCAGTTCAACAAAGATTGACCAGATAAAGTACTTAAAATAAAATAAATAGCTATGAAATCCTCAACATAGAGAATAGCAGCTAATTAAAAATTTATACATATGAAACCTTCATCATAGAGCATAGAAATTTGGCTTCGCCGAGCTAAAGGTTCAGCGGAGCAATGACAAAAGAACATGAACCGAAATCGCCCTGGCGATGAGCTCAGCGAAGCT
>CAYOSB010000016.1:0-30345 GCA_964406495.1 uncultured Bacteroidaceae bacterium
CGCATTCCCTGTTTATCCTCTCTTCAATATTATGATTTTTAGTCTATTATCTGATTACAGTTATCGTACCCACTATGTTCTCATCATTATCATTGTTTGGCATAATAATAAAATGATATGAATCCATTGGAACCTCTCTGCCCCTCATGTTCCTGCCGTCCCATGGAGTCGGATATCCCGGTTCTGACCGCCATATAAGCCTGCCCCATCTGTCATAAATGTCCACCACAGCCTTAGGATATCCCTCTAACTTATTAATACGCCAATAGTCATTTACTCCATCAGGGTTCGATGGGGTAATGGCTGTAGGTATATCACTGAAATAAGCCTCTATGTCACACTCTTCTATGATCAAGGTGTCGCCATTCATGCAACCGAATTCATCTTCCACCTGCACCCAGATCTCCTGGTAACTTTGGTAGACGGTGATTTCACTTGAATTGTCTTTTGTAGACCAGCGATACTCAATCCCATCAGTACCCGCATCAAGTATGAGCTCCTGATTTCCACACAACGAGGTGTCATTACCCAGATCAACATAAGGCAGAGATTTCACTTCGAGGTACATTTCATCCGTCCAGGCACATCCCAGCGAATCTGTTACTGTCAAAGAAATCAGTCCCTCCTCCTTAGTTGAAAAAGAAGGATATTCGCTTCCGTTATGCCACAAATAAGAATAAAACGTACCCTCAGGCTCAATGGTAAACATATCCCCTTCACAAATATAGGCATCATCTCCCAATTCAATGTCAGGTGCAGATACCAACACGGTCCCGCGCTTGAGCTCACCAGTACATCCATGTTCAGAAACTTCCTGAACCGTAACTTCATACTCGCCCGGCACATCTCCCCAGTCTACAATGACAGAATCTCCATAATCCCTGGAGATCGTCCCCCCGCTCACTGTCCAGTTAAAGGTTGAATTCTCCCATCCGTCCACATAATAAGTCATACCCGTATCACCTGCACAAACTACCGCCAGATAGTCCTGCGAGAGGACCGGCGCTAGCCATGCAGCCAATAACAGGCCGACAATTATTATATGTTTTCTCAGATTCATCCCAGTTCTGTCTTCTGTACTTCGTTATTTTCTGTTCATGCTGATCTTTCCCTGTTCTCTTCTAATCAAGTTCGTACTAAGCTTTTCCTGTTCTGTTCTACTCAAGTTCTTACTGACCTTTCCCTTTTCTATTCTACTTAAGTTCGTACTAAGCTTTCCCTGTTCTGTTCTACTTAAGTTCGTACTAAGCTTTCCCTTTTCTCTATTTTCAATAAAAATCCAATTTCGATGTGATCAATGCACACCTACGGTGCTGAAGGATTACCAAAAACCTTCACCACCCCGGTTATAATACAACCGGCCCAACTGCCTGCAGGATCCTTTTGTCTCCCGGGCACCAACTCAGAATAACTCTTTATGCTCACATCCAGTTTGTTGCATTGATTCAAATATGTACTCAACTATTTCTCATCCGTTTACATCAATTTTTTTCATTCACATATGGACTCAATTGTGTATCCAATAACTTCACTGCCGGATACCTGGCTATATTTCTCCCTGCAGTCACTTTCATGACTGCAAAATGACCACAACATACCGCCACCAATTGCTGATCGCAACATGAGTGGTGCTTATAATTTATCCTACCTGCGCGTCAGGCTGCTGGTACTTACGATGTCGCCAGTTTCAGGTACAGGATAAACTGTAATTGTATATGTGCCGCTCACTGTACCATCACCGGTAAAGTCATCATTCATCCTGTCAAGGGTAACTACGAAATCCAGGTCTCCTCCTGTTGAATTAACCAGCGTAGCCGGAAGCGGAAGATCCACACTGCTATTGTTTGTGGTCAGGGTGCCTGATACGGATACCGGATCTCCAGATCCATCCAATGCTGAAAGACCTGCCGGAATAGTGAACGAATAATCAACAGCAAATCCGTCTCCAGTTCCACCGTCAGGTGCACCGGTTAATGAAACAGGTAAAGTGGCTACCGACGGACTTCCCCCGGAACAAAAATCTTCTGAACCACTGGCAATAGATGCAGTTGCATCGTTCCAAACACCAATAGGCAAGGTCTGGATCTGGCTCGGACAACCATTCCCTGACAGCTTCTGCACCTGTATCTGCGCATCAACAGAATCAATGGGCCCTGCCGGAGCCTGGTCCCAGTCAATGGTAATGGTGTTTACATCCGCTGCAAAATCAACCACGGTTCCTCCTCCCGTGATCGTACCTCCAGGAGCAGCCGTAATGGTTCCGCCAGTTACCTCCCAGCGGTATTGCTCGCCTCCAACATGACCAGCGGTCAGATCATACGTAACCGTTGACCCCTCCCGAACATGCTCCTTGGGGGTCTGGGTTACCGGCGAATCCGGATCAGGAGTTAAAAAACTTTGTCCCTGTAGCACACCTGCACAGGCAATCGCAAAAATTGAAATCAGTACTGCTTTCATCGAAATTGAATTTTTAATGGTTTTCATTGTTTTGGTTTTTAATTGTGTATTAATCATTGAATTATCTTCTTTTTAATGAGTTACTTGACTCTATTTCATTTATTATTGGTGTTTCATGAACAGTTACCTCATATAAAGTTGAAGTAGCTGAACATCCGGTAATATCATTGGTTTCAGTTACCTGAATTTCGGCAGTCCCTGTTGTTGAAAATTCAACGGTAATCTGATTGGTTCCTGCACCGGCAGTAATAGTTCCTCCAGAAACTGTCCAAACATAACTGTGGTCAGCATTGAGGGTGGTTGAGAATATTCCCGTCCCGGGGGAGCAAATATCAACCGGACCTGAGACAACAGGGCCCGGTAATGCGTTTACTGTGATATCCCTGTCAGCGGAGTTGACACAGCCGTTTGCATCAGTATAGGTATACGTTATGGTGTGCGTACCTGGTCCTGCAGTAGCTGGACTGAACTGCGGGCTGGTGGTTATCCCTGTTCCGGAGTATGTGCCTCCTGCTGGGGAGCCTTGTGTAAGGTCAAATGCAGGGGCGTCGACACAGACCGGTGGTACGGCATCAAATGTTACCGTTGGCAGTTGATTGATTGTTATTTCGGCAAGGCCGGTTCCAGGTTGTGTACAGCCAGTGTTGTCGGACATAGAAGTAATGGTATATGTGTTAACCCTCGTCGGATCAGGACCTTGCCATACAGCATTTCGACTAAATTCATAGGGGTTATCTGATATGTCTGATTCCGTATATGTATTTGTGCCATCGGTATAGGTAAATGAGAATGGAGCTTCGCCGGTGAACACAACCTGTAGAGTAAACAGCTCACCGTCACATACTATTCCTGCTAATGGCGACACCAACGACATTTCTGCGGAACATAAATCTTCTTCAAATGATTTGGCCGGAGCATGTATGTTGTAGGTTGAAAAACCTGTACCGGTTATGTAACATCCACCCGTACCATCTAATGTTCCACTACCTTCCAGGGTATGATCTGACCATGAGCCACCCGACCAGTGTCCATAGATCAGATTACCAATGGAAATCCCGCTTCTGCCCATATCTTTAAAGTACATGGTCACATTGGGAGTGGAACTGCCGCCAAGTCTTCTCATGTCCCAATATTCTACATCGCTTACAACCTGAATGCTATCTTCACAATTGGTACACGGATCCTCTCCTGCTTCCAGATGTCCCTGGTAGAAATACTGAGCCCTGAATACTTCAGCTCCGGCACCCGGTGCTGAAATACCAATAGGAGCCCAAACCCCGCTATTTCCGGTGGGGAAAATAAATGCCGTGCTGCCTGTTCTCACTACAGGTCCGTCAATGTGTGATGCATCGCTGCCCTCATCAGAATTAGCGCCGGGCATTATGCGTAAAAGGCTTGCATCTGATGTATAGATAATGCCCTGAGTAAGTGTCAGGTATGATGACACGTCAACATGACGCTGCAGTGTAAGTGTTCCGGCAGATTTATTTACGGTTAGATTGCGCAATACAAGACTGGATGCAGACCCGGATATTTCTTGCATTGCTCCACCAGTGAATGATACTGTTCCATTATTGTGTGTGAATATACCTTCAACAATAAGATTGCCCTGGATATTCATGTTTGAAGAGGGGGCAGTTAACTCTGCTGTATTAACAATCCTGAGGTTATGGAAGGTGGTGACTGCTATTCCTGCTATGGATGCCGTATTACTATGGAAACTAACCGTTCCTCCAGCATTGAATGTGCCATTGTTAAACCAGTTACCATGAACATTCAGGGTTGAATTATTAATTGTTAACTGACCACCATTCTCAATAGTGATATTCCTGACATCAGCATTGCCCATGGAGATAATCGGGTTATTTGTCACTCCGCCGGGAATGGTAACGTCAATACTGTTGGTTGGAAGTATACCACACGACCAGTTAGCCGCATTAAACCAGTCATCATCAACAGTTCCAAGCCATCTGCCTCTTCGGGATACGTTGATTTCAATGCTGTGGGTATCGCTGGCTATGCCATCTGTAACGGTTAATGAAACGGTATAAGTGCCTTCATTTAGATAGGTAACCGTATGCGGCCCTTGTGTGTTGGCACCTGATGGGCTGGCACCTGCACCAAAACTCCATGTGCGGCCATCAATAAGTGCACCACCGGTTGACAGGTCTGTATATGTAATGGAGCCTCCTTCGCAAATATTTGCTGAACTGGCATCAAAGTCGGCTTGCATACCGCATCCCTCCAGGGTAACCAGAAGGTTTACAGGAGTCCCAATACAACCTCGTATATCGGTTTCAACAACAGTAATATACCCATTGTTCTCTCCGAAATCAACAGTAATATTATTGTTTTCAGGTCCAATAGAACCAGATGTAATAACTGCGCCTGTAGGAACGGTCCATTGATAGTTTGAACCGGCATTTAGCTCAACGCTGTAAACCTCACCCACAGCATTGCAAACAGCAGAGCTATTTCCGGTAATTGCTGATGTGGGAGGCAAGGAATGAACCGTTACTACCCGATCGATCGTTTTAGACCCTCCACAGCCTGTTGCGATTGCAGCAATGGTAACCGTTCCATGGAAACCGGCATCCCAGTTCATTACACCTGTAGTGGGATGAAGGATTCCTGCTGTTCCGTCGGAGAGCGAGTAGGTAATGTCTTCAGCGTTGGTTGATATGGCCAGGTAAGTTTCGTTGGGGGCATCCTGGCATACTTCAACGGCTCCCTGGGTAAACACTGGATCACCTATTTCAGGATTTACAGTTACGGTAACAAAGTTTTCTTTTACAGAACCACATCCATTTGTTGCTTCAGCTTGAGCGTATATGTTTGCCTCGCCGCTAAAACCAGGATCCCAGGTCATTAGCCCGGTGATGCTGCTAATGCTGCCGGTCTCAACTGGTTCCACGTAATAATCAATAATACTTTCTTGTACGGTGGTGGCCGTGTATTGGATTGTTTCATCCACACCCTGACAAACGAAATAAACCGGATCATCAAACTGTGGCAAATCAACCTCGCTATTGACAGTTACTTCCACGGAGTCCCGAACCGGTCCTTCATGACCATAAGCAGTACCAATAACATAGAGCGTTCCATGGTATCCCATATGAAGTGTCAGAACACCTGTATCCTCATTTATAGTTCCGAACGCTGCCGGGTTTATTGAGTACTTCAGGGAGTCGCTATGCTCCGCTGTTGCTGTAAATGTTTCCGTTGTGCCCTCGCACATTTCAGTTACCGGGTCAACAAACACTGGCACTTCAACCGCGTCGGGTATATAAAGCGGAACATCCTCAATAAGTTCGCTAGTGAACCCTGAATGGGTGCTGCCCCTGAATCTTCCGGTAATTTCAGATGATGATACGGTAAAGCTGAACGATGTTACCGGATCAACATCGGTGTTATCGAATACCAGCTGATAGGTATCCGGGTTATCAATGGTGATGTTGCTAAAGAGGGCTATTCCGCTTGTATTGGTGAGTACCGACGTTGTACCGATCAGCGGCTCTAAGCCGGTCTCGCTGACAGTCACGGTTGCCCCTTCAACCGGGTTGTTAAACTCATCATAGAGTGCGGCAGCAGGTGGCCCTTCAATAGCCGCCCCGGAGAAACTGGATTGTGGTTGAGTAGAAATGGTTAAGCTGAAGGCCGGGCCAGGAAGAATCGTGAACGTCCCGGAGGTAACGCTATTTATACCGGCAGTAGTGGCTTCAAACAGCATCTGATAGTTTTCTGCAGCATGATTTATGGAGAGATTGTCAAAAATCGCGATACCCAGTCCATTTGTGATTGCAGT
The DNA here is from genome assembly GCA_964406495.1 of uncultured Bacteroidaceae bacterium. Classification (GTDB taxonomy): domain Bacteria; phylum Bacteroidota; class Bacteroidia; order Bacteroidales; genus M55B112. The sequence goes on from CAYOSB010000016.1 coordinate 6,263, forward strand.
GGCAAAGGCAGGATCGGATGCAAAGGTATACTGGTTGAGGTAAACACTCACTTCAATGTTATTTACTCCATTGCCCAAGCCGTCAGTAATGATTACAGCGGGAAATCCGGACGGATCGCCTACCATAATATTTCCTGCCTGGTTGTCGGCCGGTTGAATGTGCATCGCCATTGTATACATGGGAGCGATCACTTCAAAGTACTGCGAAGTAATATTAACATTGTTATGTCCACCCACTTCGAAATACAGCCTGTGCTCCTTTATCTCCTGAACGATCAGATTATCGAAGGTAGCCCTGCCATTCTCATCTGTTGATATACTCATATCTCCTGACATGGCCGGAACAGTTCCACCCACTACTGAAACCATAACAACTGTATTGATGACGGGTTGATAGAGTTGATCGTAAACAGCTATTTGCGGGAAGCCCTGAACCGGTTCTCCTAATTCTGTCTGGGAAGGTTGGGTAAGTACTTCTATATAGGTTGGGATTTGCTTTAATAACACATTTTCTTCCTCTTCCATGATAAAACCGCTATGGCTGGCTCCCCTGAAACGGCCAAGCAGGTCGTTGGAAAGGATGCGGAACTGTTGCGACTGAGTATCCGGAACTCCGCCTGTTGTGGCATCGAAGTTCAGGGTGTAGTAGCCAGGGGTGCTTATCATAAGGTCGCTGAATGAGGCATATCCGTTTGCTCCGGAAGTTTGCGTGGTTGTCCCTCCGTCGAAGATATAGCCTCCCTGTTCGGTAAGTGTAATGTTAACACCCTGAACGGGATTATTATAGGTATCATAAAGAGCAATGGTCGGGGGACCTCCGATTATTGCATTGGACTGTGCATCAACTGGCTGGGTAACAATGTTCATTTGGCTGGCCGGTGCGGCTACTACAGAAAATGCATCGGAGATTTGATTTGCTACCCCGCTATAGTTAGATTCAAATATTAGCTGGTATCCTGAGGCAGCAGTCTCAATGACTAAATCATCAAATATGGCATACCCCTGATCATTGGTGGATACAGTTTGTGTTCCTGATGCGAATGAATTCTGATTGATGTATGCTGTTACTGCTACACCGCCAAAAGGTTGCTGTACAGCCCCTGCGGTAGTTATTCGAACTGTAGGCGGTCCGGTAATCACTTCCCCGGCAGTGGTTACTGTGGGCTGTTCAGTTATTTGCATCTTTAGCAGTGGGTCCACTACTTCAAAAGACTGCGATATGGCATCAGGTATTATACCACCATACCCATCAACATTAAAGCGGAGTGTAAAGGTTCCGGTAACTTCCACGATAAGATTAGCAAATTCTGCCTCGCCATTCAGATCAGTTAATAATTGTGTTGTGCTTCCAGCTGCAAAAGCAGGCCCGCCGGCACCTGCAATAAAAACATTTATGGTAATACCTGCTACCGGATTATCCATCTCATCGTAAACCACTAAAACTGGTGGCCCCTCAATAGCATCGCCTGCAATAGTCTCCTGGGGTTGCATCAATATTGCAGTGTGGGTGGGCTGCTGACCAAGCCTTACATCATCAATGGTATCGGAAATAAAACCGCTGTGACTGTTACCCTTAAACCGGTTAAAAACATTTCCTGAAAAAACCCTGAATGTATTGGATACTATATTGTCAATGCCTGCTACGTTAAAAGTGAGGCTGTAAGTTCCTATATCCTCCATCAGAAGGTTGTTAAAAGCAGCCACCCCGTTTGCATCAGTAGTTTGGGTAAGGGTTCCGCCCGGGAATATGTAGCCTCCGGTCTCAGATACTGATACTGTAATTCCGGGCAATGCATTGCCGAAATCATCATAAACCGTGACGGCAGGTGGGCCGGCTATTACAGCTCCATTCTCAGTATCCACGGGCTGGGTGGTGACTGTCATGCTATCGGGTACGGCATTCACTACGTTGAAGGCATCGGATGTGATATTCACCACCCCGCTGATATCGGCATCGAATATAAGTTGGTAGCCAGTTGCAGCAGTGTTGATAACCAGTTGATCGAACTCCGCATAGCCCTGGGCATCGGTTGTTACGGTTTGGGCCTCAGGGGCGGAAGCAAAGCTGCTCTGATTGACATAGACGGTAATATCAACCCCCTCCTGACCCTGGTTCAGTGCAGTGGCCAATCGGACACTGGGTGGCCCGGCGATAGTTTGTCCCGCGACCGTTTCACCCGGCTGAACCGGTATGGTCAGGAACAGCTGGGGCGAGATAACATCGAACTGAGCGGACTGGGTGCTGACCACGGGAGTGTAAAAGTCAACTGTAAATGTCAGCGTATATGTCCCCGGTGTTTCGATGAAAAGGTTATCCCACAGGATCTCACCGTTGGTATCGGTAATGAGCTGATCGTTTGAAGCAGCCGTGAAAGGCTGGCTGGTAGTCACGCTAACGTAAACACCTCCCATGGGCCTGTCTGTCTCATCGTAAACTACAATTCGCGGAGGCCCTTCAATCTCCATTCCCACAATAGTCTCCACAGGCTGTATAAGTACCTCAATACGTGAGGGTGTTTGTCCAAGTGGTTGGTTTTCTGTAACCTGAGTAGTAAAGCCGCTGTGACTGTTGCCCTTAAACCTGTTTGATACGGTACCCGAACGCACGTTAAAATTCATAGAAACGACATCGCTGACTCCGGCAGCGCTGAAGGTAAGGCTGTACTGTCCCTGGTCATTAATCAACAGGTCCGGAAATGTTGCAATACCTGTAGCATTGGTATTTTGGCTTATATTTCCGGCATCAAAAATGTATCCTCCGGTTTCAGCAACAGCAATGCTAATGCCCGGTATCACATTGCTATACTCATCAGTAATCCTAACGCTGGGTGGGCCAGGGATGGTGGATCCAGCATCGGTATCCTGGGGTTGCTGTGTGATGCCAATGACATCGGGATCGGCCGGAATTACGGAAAAGTCACCGGAAGTAAGGTTGATAACTCCTGCATAATCGGCATTGAAAATCAATTGGTAGCCGGAAGCAGCCACGTTTAAAACCAATTGATCGAATACAGCCAACCCTCCGGCATCGGTTGTAACAGTCTGTGTAGCCGGCGCAGATGCGAAGCTGTGTTGGTTAATGAAAACAGTAACATCTATGCCCTCAAATCCCTGCCCAATGCCATTGGCAAGTTTAACCGCCGGATGGCCTGCTACCGGTTGCCCTGCAATAGTTTCGGCCGGCTGATTTTGCATGGTCATAAAGAGGTTTGGACTTACCACATCGAATGTGGCGGAGTTTGCTGATATTGATGGGTAATCCTGTGCAATGAAACTTAGCTGGTATGTACCTGCTATATCAATCATTAATCCTGCATACGAAATAGTACCATCAGCAGCAGATGCCAGATTGGTTGTGCCACCACTGAATCCTGCTCCACTGGCAGTCACATTTACCCAAACCCCGCTCATGGGATTGTCCATATCATCGTAAACCCTGATTGTGGGAGGACCGTACACTCCACCTATATCACCAAGAACAGTTTCCTGTGGTTGACTTGTAATCTCAATACGTGCCGGTGTTTGTCCGAGTGCCTTGTCATTAGTTTCGGTTGAAACGAATCCGCTATGACTGCTACCAAAGAAACGGTTTGCAACTGTGCCGGAAGTAACACTGAAGGGCATGGATACGGCATCGTCAACATCATTGGCGGTAAAGGTGATGCCGTACTGGCCTATAGTGCTGATTATAAGGTCGTTGAATATGACATACCCCGAAGGATCGGTTTGCAGGGAGGTAGTACCTGCATCAAAGGTATAACCTCCTGTTTCAATTATACTAATTGTTTCACCATCCACGGGGTTGCCAAACTCATCGGATAACCTTACAGCGGGTGGCCCGGCGATAGCAGATCCTGCGATGGATGTGCCGGGCTGTGTGATGATGCTTATGTTTGATGGAGGGGCGTTGCTCACGCTGAACGTCTCCGAAGTCTCATTGGCAATACCGGGATAGTTGGCATCGAAAATCAACTGGTAACCTGAAGCTGCAGTGTTAATAATTAAGTCGTCAAAAACAGCTTCACCATCTATATTGGTCGGAACGGTGTAACTGCCAGATGCTAAACCATGCTGGTTGATGTAAACCGTTACATCTACGCCGGCAAGAGGTTGATAGATGAAGTTGGTAATAGTGACTACCGGAGGTCCGGTAATAGTTTCGCCGGCTATGCTGTTCTGAGGTTGGGAGACCACTTCCATCAGATAGACCTGTCCGATAACATTGAAAGGATTGGATTGCTCATCTGAAACCGTTGCTGTATGATTATCAGCAGAAAAGTTCAGTTTGAATGTTCCCTGTTCGCTAATTACAAGGTCATTGAAACTTATTTCTCCCTGATCATTTGTTATCCGGGTGTAGGTTCCGTAACTGAAACTGCCTCCATCCAGAACACTAACGGTTACCTGGACCCCCGCCACAGGATTGTCAATCTCATCGTAAACCCTGATTGATGGGGGCCCCTCGACAACAAATCCTGCTACAGTCTCCGTCGGGTGATTGGTAACCTCCATTCGGGTTGGTATCTGACCGAGGAGTTTATCCTGTGTCATCAGGGCTGTGAAACCACTATGGCTGCTGCCACGGAACCTGTTGGCCACCGTGCCCGAAACCACCTGGAAGGTACCGGATGTGACGGTTGGGATTCCGGAAACCTCAAAAGAGAGCTGGTATGTTCCCCTGCTATTCAGCACCAGCGTTGAAAATGATGCAACTCCGGCACTATTGGTTGTAAGGGTGGTGATGCCCGCGTCGAATGAAACACCTTCAAGCACTTCGGTGACAGTAACCGATACACCGGCCATCGTATTACCATATTCATCATAAACTGTTGCTGCAGGCGGTCCTGAAAGGGTCGCTCCCTCAAGGGTTTCACGGGGTTGGGTTGTAACAGTGATACTATGGACAGGGCCACTTATCACATTGAATGGATTCGATGTAGTATTCAGTACACCAGAGTAATCGGCATCGAAAATGAGCTGGTAACCTGATGCCACATTTGTGAGGAACAGCTCATCGAATTCAGCCAAACCATTGGCACCGGTTGTAACCGTTGTAACTGAACCCCCGCCAAAATTGTGCTGGTTAATATAAACTGTTATATCAACATCGGGCACCGGCATACCTATAGAGTTGAGCAGGAGCACGGCCGGATGACCTGCTACAGCTTGCCCCGCCATGGTTTGCTGAGGTTGTATACTCAGGCTCATGGCAGCGATAGGATCAATCACATCAAAAGGATCCGATGAGATAAATACACCGGGGTAATCATCAGCCGTAAAGGTAAGCGTATAGGTGCCTGCTGCATCAATGGCCAGCCCGGTGAAAGTTGCCTCACCATTGGTATCAGTATTCAGGGTTTCTACTCCGGCACTAAAGGCTGCCCCGGTTACGGTAACAGAAACGTTGGGAATAGGGTTGTCAACAACATCGTAAACCACAACACGGGGTGGTCCGGTAATCTCATCTCCTACCACGCTCTCCATAGGGTGAGTTATAACCTCAATCCTTGCAGGACTTTGCCCCAAGGGAATATCTTCCTGGTTAAACGATATAAACCCGCTATGGCTGCCTCCAAAGTAACGGGGGGAAATAGTGCCTTGCAGTACGCTAAAGTAGGCAGATGTAGCCTCAACGCCATCCACATCAAAACGGAAACTATAGGTGCCAACCGCATTAATTACAAGGTCGGAGAAGGCAACAACTCCATTGGCAGGAGTTTCGAGACCAAGGGTTCCCGCATCAATGGTGTAGCCCTCGATGGTGCTGATGGTAACTGTTTCGCCCTGCACGGGATTGCCATACTCATCCTCAACAACTATCTCGGGTGGCCCTGATATGGCAGCACCTGCAACAGTCTCAGTGGGCTGGGTGATTATTGATATATTATCTGGAGCAGCATTGCTGATTATAAAATTACTTGAACTACCTGTAGCAACTCCCGATGCGGTGAAAAATAGCTGGTAGTTGGGTGCAGAGGTTGTAATGATCAAATCGTTAAAGGTGGCCACACCATTCTCATCAGTAGTGACCGGGGTTGTTCCTGAAAAAGAGCCCGTGTTCTGATTTGGCTCCACATCTATCTCAACCCCTGGCACAGGATTGCCAAACTCATCGTATGCGGTTGCTGCGGGTTGACCTTCTACTGCCTCGCCAGCTGTGGTATTTTGAGGTTGTGATGTAACCTCAATATAATTTGCCGGGGCAGGGGTAATAGTAAATGCATTGGAATTAGCATTCCGTACACCAGAGTAATCGGCATTAAAGGTAATAGTATAACCGGCATCGGCTGTGTTTATGATTAAATTACTAAAGGTTGCTATTCCGCTTGAATTGGTTGTTGCAGTAAGGGTGCTTCCACTGCTATAGGAGTTCTTGCTGAGATATGCTGTTACCACAGCACCCTCAATATTTCCAACACCATTGTATATATGAACCTGAGGGGCTGGGGTTATGGATACACCTGCAACAGTTTCTTCGGGCTGTTGTAAGATGTCCATAGTCAGCGAAACGTCAGTAACCTCAAAAACATCGGAGGTTACGGGTGCAACACCCGATGCTCCAATTGCCTCAAAGGTTAAACTATAACCCGTATCAAAATCATCAATAATAAGGTTGTTAAATGTTGCGTAGCCTGTGGAATTGGTAACCGCTGATATAGTGCTGCCCCCTGTAAAATCATTCTTATTAAGCGCTACGCTGATGGTAACACCTGAAACCCCCTGACTGGCAAGGTTGGTTAAACGCACCACAGGTGGACCATTAATTGGGTCACCCTCAACCGTCCCGGTGGGTTGGGTTGAAACATTGAGGTAACCAGCAACCGCAACTACATCGAAAGAGTCTGATGTTTTATTGGCTATTCGTTCAGAGATATCTGTATTAAATGTCAGCTGATAACCCGATGCAATGGCATTAATGATCAGGTCATCGAATACAGCGTAGCCATTTACATCGGTGCCAACGGTTGTTGTACCAGAGGAGAAACCATTCTTGTTTACACTCGCTGTAACTGCTATACCCTGTTTTGGGGTGGTGCCATCATTCTCTGTTACCCTAACCGTTGGTGGGCCAAAAATGGGGTGTCCATATACAGTTTCCAGCGGTTGTTGCGTAATGGCCAATAAACCCTCAGGTTCCACCACATCAAAACTAACGGATGTTTGGTTTGCTATGCCCGAAGAGATGGTAGAGAAGATTAGCTGGTAGTCAGTATCGGTAGTATTAACAGAAAGGTTGTCAAAAACGGCAATACCACTGGCATTGGTAGTAGCTGTTGTTGTGCTCCCAACTACAAAATCGTTCTTACTGAGTGATACGGTGATGTTCCCACCAGTTATTGGGTCACCTCCCGGATTTTTTAGCAGAACCGCAGGCGGTCCATTAATTAATTCACCCGCTATGGTTAGTGTTGGTTCTTGCGTTATTTCTATAATTGCTACCTCAGCTACCATCCTGAATTCATCAGATGTTTTATTGAGAATTCCCTCCCCAACATCTACAGTGAATGTTAGCTCGTAGCCCGTTGAAACATCCGAAAGAATCAGGTCATCGAATGTAACGGTACCATCACCATTTGTTGTCCTGGTTACTGTACCACCAGATATACTATTCTTATTAATTACTGCCGTTACATCTACTCCACCAATGGGATTATCACCGAGATCATTAACTGCAATTGTGGGCGGTCCGGCAATAGCGTACCCATTAACAGTTTCCTGGGGTTGCTGAACAATAGTTATTTCGCCCGTAACTGGTATTACGTCAAAATTATCTGATACAATATCAGCAATGCCCGACGATTGGGTTGAATAGGTTAGCTGGTAGTCGGTATCGTCATCATCAATAATCAGGTTTTCAAAGGTTGCTATACCGCTGGCATTGGTTGTAGCCATCATGGTACTACTGCCACTGAAGTTATCCTTATTCAGAGATACGTAAATATTTATGCTGGGAATAGGATTACCTGTGGACTTGTTTACTATAAGTAAAGACGGCGGACCATTAATGGTTTCTCCGGCAATGGTAAGGGCAGGCTGCTGATTGATGGAAAGAAGAGCCACCTCCTCTACCACATCAAAAGCATCGGATGTTTTGCTTACTACTCCATCACTAAGTGCAACATCGAAGGTGATGTTGTAACCATCTGCAACATCATCAATGGTTAGGTTGTTGAAAGTGGCGTAGCCATCGATATCAGTATTCAGCTGAGTTATGCTGCCAACTGCAAAATCGTTGTCGCTAAGAACTGCTGTGACCTGTATCCCCGAAAGGGGTGCATCAAATGGGTCGAGAATCCTGATTGTTGGTGGCCCCTCCAAAGTATAACCCTCAATGCTCTCCACTGGCTGGGTGGTAATGGTCATAGTCCCCGCAACGGGAATTACATTAAAAGCATCGGTGTTTATATTTGCAACGTTAGTTGTTTGGGTTGAGAAGATTATTTGGTAATCATCATCGGGGGTATCAACAACCAAATCGTCAAAGACCGCTATTCCCTCAGCGTTTGTTTTTCGGGTGAGTGTGCCGCTTGAGAAAGAATTTTTACTGAGCGATACGTAAATATCGGTGTTGTTCATGGGTAACCCGGAGCTCTTATTGGTAATCTTAACGGTTGGCTGCCCATTAATCACTTCACCATCTATGGTTAGGGTTGGTTGAACCTCCACGCTGAGGAGAGCAAATTCCTCCACAACTTCAAACGCATTGGATGTTTTACCCACCACGCCGCTGCTTACCGGCACATCGAAGGTGATGGTATAGTCGGTATCAATGTCAGCAATAACCAAATCATCAAATATGGCTTGCCCGCTTGCATTGGTACTTACCGTGGATTCGCCCGATGCAAATCCGCTTTTGTTTAGGATTGCAGTAACGGGGATGCCCTCCGTTGGGGTAATACCGTCGATGTCCAAAATAGTAACCGTTGGCAGTCCATTCAATGGATAACCCTCAAGACTCTCCTGGGGCTGGGTTGTTATGGTCAAATTACCGGCTATGGCCAAAACCTCAAATTCAACGGTCATCACCGTATCTATACCTGAAGCCCCGGGTACGCTATAGGTTAGAGTGTAGTCGCCGGGAGTATCAACAATCAGATTGTTGAATTCCGCCACTCCGGATACGGTATTAATCAGGGTGTCGCTTGAGGGATTAAAGTACCCGTTGTTTAGGCTAACCCGAATCTGGGCAAGAGCCGGGTTGCCTGTCAGTTTCTCGGTTATGCTGACGGTAGGAACGCCATTTAGCGTCTCCCCTGCAATTGAAAGCTCAGGCTGCCGGGTAACAGCCATAATTGCGACCTCCTCCCTAACATCAAAAGCACTGGATGTGATGGTGGCAATCCCGGGTGTTGAAGCCTTAAAGAAGATTTGATATTCATCGGCTATATCATCAATAATCAAATCATCAAAAACTGCCCGTCCATCGCCATCGGTGGTTGCTGTAATGGTGCTGCCACCAGTAAAATCATTTTTATTAAGGTATGCAGTTATAACCTCACCAACCACTGGCCCGTTATCTTCAATGTAAATAGTTGGAGGTCCATAAAGGGGGATACCCTCGATGCTCTCAGTAGTGTTCACATCCATAGTCATGGTTGCCCCCTCGGTCACCACGTCAAAGGTATCAGAGGCAACATTAGCAATATGCACCGATGGGTTTGAGAAGATTAGTTGGTAGTCGGTATCTGCCACATCAATAATCAGATTATCGAAAATAGCAATGCCTCCGCTAACTGATGCAGATGTTGTGCTACCACCTGTAAAACTCCCCTTACCAGGCGTAACATAAACCGTACCTGAAGCCACTGGATTATCGGCCATATCTGCAATCCGCACGCGAATGGGGTTAACAATCTCTGTACCCAAAATGGGGTCATCTGCCACACTGTGGATAGGTTGATTCTGGATAGTTATGGTGTATTGCTCCTCATAGATTTCAAAGGGATCAGAAGTAATATCGGCAACTCCGGATGCATCAGCATTAAAGGTGATTTCGTAACCTGAAGCAAATACATCGAGAGTGAGATTGCTGAATATTGCTTCACCATTTCCATTCGTTGCGATAGTATAATCGCCACCGGAGAAACTATTTTGATTTAGGGAAACAGTAATGTCAACCCCAGTAATGGTGTTGCCAAACTCATCGAAAAGGGTGACGGTTGGTGGACCAGCAATAGCGCGTTCCTGAAGGTTGTTTTCCGGTTGCTGGGTAATGGTCATATTATAGGGGGCGGCTGGGACAACCTCAAATTCATCAGAGGTTGCATCGGTAAGCCCATCGGAGCTGAAGGTGAGTTGGTAGCCGGTATCGGCTATTTCCAGAATAAGGTTGTCGAAGGTGGCTATGCCGGAAGCGTTGGTTGTTGTGGTGAGGATGCTTGCGCCAGTGAAAGAACTCTTGTTAATAGTTACCGTTACTTCAGTGCCTGTACCAACAGGGTCATTGCTTGCATCGCGAACTTCAACTGCGGGGTGGCCGGCAATGGGCTGCCCCGAAACTGTTTGGGTTGGCTGGGTAGATACTACCATATGGTCAGCCTGCCCGTAAAGGAGGCTGACCTTTATAATAAGTATAATTATTATTGGCAGTATTCGATGCATCGACTATAAACTACAGGCTTAAGGTGACTTTGGGTTATTACACCCCTGGGGTTATAAAACCCTTAGGGTGTCTGGATGGCATTAATTAGGATCGGAACGTACACCACGGCCACCCTGCCAGTACTGACGATTTTGCCAAGTAGCGTTCCAGCCCATACTCTGCCTATCAGATACTCTAAACATTAGCGTATTATTATGGTTGTGCTGCCCACCTCTGTTGCTTAAATCGGTTGGCCAGTTGGCAGTATTGAAAAGGCCGTTGGATTCAAGGAGTCCATCACCATGCAATCCAGTAAAAGCCCGTCCGGTAGCTCTACCAACAGGTACTACCCTTTCCCAAAGGTTACCACTTAGATCCATAATACCCCAGTATGACGCACCGGAAGCAGTACGTGAACTTGTAGGGGAAGCAGCAAAACCTACTCTTATAGGTCCTATTCCAATGCCAGCACCCCAATTTATAGCTCCATAAACAGCATTATTCACTTGAGCCTCACCACCAATTTGGACTAAATCGCCAACACCGCTATGGTACTCAGCCTTCAGCCAAGCCTGCGTGCGGGCAGTGGATGATAGTCGGAACTCATCAATATCACCAATAAAGTTTTTACCCATCAAAAGCGGTGTTGCATTTATATTGATATTGCCCGTTAAGGCCTGCGTGCTTCTTAGGAGACCATTTACAAAAATTCTCTGGAATTCATCGTTGTAAGTAATGGCTAAATGATGGTACTCATCGAGGGTAAGCGAAGTAGAAACCATCTGATTATTGATATAGCCCCTTAGGTTTCCATCGTAATAACCCAGCTGATAGGCATCTTCACCCTTACCGGCGAGAATTGCTTCGCCACTAATCTCCAGATCTATATTACTAAGCTCAGGTGAGAAAGCTGCATTATTAGTAGTAAGTTCTTGCTTTACCCAGAGATACTTACCTGTAAGGTCATCCCCCTCGTTGATACCGGGTATGGTACCGCCATCAGAAGCATGCCCCCAGCGGACGATTACGATACCTGAGCCTCCATCGGATGGTGCTCCGTTTGCTCCTGCACCACCACCACCGCCACCGGTGTTGGCCATGGCATTAGCAGCATCGTTTGCACCACCATCGGCTCCGCCACCTTTGCCTCCAAGACCTGTAGTGCGAGCGCCACCAGGATTTCCGCCGCCGCCACCACCTGCGAACCATCCATCGTCTCCGTTGCTATCGCCAAAAATATCGCCAAAATAGCGACCAATGCCACCGTTTCCACTGCGAACATTATCTTGTCCAGTGCTACCGATACCTCCTGCACCTCCGCCACCACCAGAGGCATTGTCGTCTCCAGTATTACCACTAAAACCAGAATCGCCACCATTGGAGCCGAAGCCACCGGATGCAGAACCAGGTTGTAATCCTGTTCCCTGGCCACCCGAGATTTGTGAGCCGACTCCACCTCCGCTTCCTCCATCCCTGCCTGTGCCATCGCCAACATCTCGAGACCCGCCGCCACCACCGCCAATTGCGGTCAAGCCAAAGGCGGAACTATTGCCTCCATCACTGCCAGGCGTATCGCTACTACTACCTCCGGAACTACCACCTGCACCTACTACAATGGCATAGGACGGATCTGTTACCTGTACATTCTGGGCATACACTACACCACCAGCACCACCACCAGCACCTGAAGCACCAGCACCAGCACTACCTCCACCGCCACCACCACCGGCAACGATTAGGACATCAACCTCAGTAACGCCCTCGGGAACAGTAAATGTACCATCGGATGTGTACACCTGAACATTATCAAAAGCGGGTGGGGTTACAGCACTCTCGTTAATGGCTGTGTAAATGTGAACAGATTGTGGATCCTTGTATCGGATAAGTACTACTCCTGAACCACCATCTCCTCCAATTCGATCTGTGGAAGAACCATCGTATCCGGCACCGCCACCACCACCACCTGTTCCTGATGTCCCATTACCTGCTTTTTCAGTATGTGTGTAATGCCCTTGGCCACCTCCACCTTGGCCACCATTGTGGCGCACAGTTCCTCCTGCTGATTGGCGAACACCTCCTCCGCCACCACCAGCAAACCAACCATTATCACCAAATTCATCACCAAAAATATCTCCATAATAGAGGCCATCACCTCCTTTACCGGCACCTGAAGTTCCGTTTTCACCAACAGCACCGGCACCTCCTCCTCCACCGCCATAGTTATTGTCTGCCGATCCGCCGTCAAAGCCTTGATCAACTGTTCCCAGACCGGGTGTATGGGTTGTCGCTGCACCTCCTCCAGAACCTCCGTCTGTTGGAGGGTGTCCGTTCCATCCGGCTCCACCGCCACCACCGCTAACTGATATTGGGCCAAATTGGGAGTCGCCACCATTAAGCCCGGTTTGACCCGCATTGTTATACCCAAAGCCTCCGAGACCGCCGTTTCCTACTGTAACGCTAATATTCGCTCCTGGTGTAACTCCGTAAGCAGATTCATAGTTTAACCCGCCGGCACCACCACCACCGCCGATGGTGCCACCACCACCGCCACCACCACCAACAACCAGCACATCAACCTCAGTAACCCCTTCGGGAACAGAGAAAATGCCGTTTGAAGTGAATTCAACCACTTTATACCCAAACTCTGCCTGCCAGTTTATTGAGCTGCTGCCCACCTTCTTGATATCATCAAGAGCAATTGCATTAGAAATTCGCCAACCTGTTCCCGGGCCAGTCTCAACAGCAAGATTATCAACTGCGGCAATTAAATTGTTTCTTGAATGGAAATCGTCCCAATCGGCTGTAGATGTCTCGGTGCGTGTAATGCCATTTAGCTCTTGCGGCTTAACCCATCCGCTAATTGTTACAACGTTGTCCAGGTCGAGAGTGGCATCATCGGCTATCGAAATGGACCCTGCTCCGGTAAACTCTTGTGCAAGACCAACCCGACCCTCAATGTTGGACGCAATAGTCCCAATACCTGTACCATCATTTCCACCCTTAGAGTCCTTGTACTCATCGGCTGTGCCATCAGCTTCCTCGTCAAAATGCCAGAGCGAAACAAAGCTGGCATCCCACACATTGGTGACATCAGCGCCGTCTGCTGCAGTAAGATTTCCGTACTCAAGTGTTATAACCGTATTCTGTGAACTGGATATGGTGGGGACCTTAACCCAGTACTCCGCTTTTTTATTGGCAAAATCGTGCCTTTCGCGTTGGTAGCTTAGGAGATTACCCTCCGAGTCGTAGAAGCGGAAATCGAAGCCATCCTCCCGGCACTTGTTAAAATCAAAGTTATCAACACCGAACCTAACAAGAATTGGGAAATCTGTTAACGACTCATCTACTTTTGTATGATCAATGGTAATATCGCGCTGATATCCTGATGCTACGGGGGCTTCAGTTGCAAGCCCGGCATCAGTAATTGAAGTAATTTGACCTGCTCGTGTATTACCCCAGGCAAATTCGTTGGGTATCGGACTAGCGGGTCCACGAGCAGCTTTTTCGTATTCCAGCTCGGTGAACGGTCGAAGAGCTGCCCAATCGAGGTAGGAATTTAAATCGTTAGGGGAGATGAAATTTACTGGTAAGTATGGGTTTTCTGTCTCATAAACAGCCGGTGCATTTCCGGAGCTTCCCTGAACGGCAATTTTTATCTTGTGTCTTCTTTCATCATTTGTTAGGGTACCTGCTGGATCGCCGGGAGTTCCATCAATTCGGGCATCTTGCTGCTCGTAAGCTAGGGTATTTAAAAAGTCCACATAGGCTTGTTGGGTAATATTGTGCTTCATCATGTAGAAAGCATTGTAGCCAGTGGGATATCCACCTGCCAATGTTCCTGCATTAATTTCTCCCGTTGCCCATAAATTTCCAACAGAATTGCCCGTTTGGAATGATGCGCTCCCAATTTGGAATGGGGTTGTATTTGATTCTCCTCCAGCATGGAATCGATTGGTTTCATTACCCCCACTTCCTACATAAAAATTCCCAGTAGGCACATAAACCATCTCAACTCCAAAAACCCGGATGTCAACCTCATCTTCTGGCATGAGCCCATCCTCACCGTAATCCCAGCGTAGGCGTATGCCATTTATTTCCGCAGTGTTGGCAAAGATTACGCTGGGGTTTATAAATATACCCTTATTAACACCATCGGTTGCCCCAGGTGTACCGGTAAAGTTGCCCGGGATAGTATGACCTGTACCGGCCAGGGTTGCATGACCCCACTGTACATTATCAGGTCCATTCACATCTTTATATTTCATGAATAGCCAAGCGGCATCCCAGTTAGTATTGGCACCGTCATCAACTCTGAAGCTGTAGTCCCAGCTCAGGTCAAATTGCACGATAATGTACATATCGGCATCGTTACGCTCAACGATAACTACATCGCTGACCTGGATATTGGTGGCCATCAGCATTTGGCTCCCAATAATCAGGATGAAAGCTAAAAACAACTGTCTGATAAACTTAACATTTTTCATATTTGTATCCGTTTGTAAATGGTTTTATTCAAAAAATCATTTCTGAAAATAACAGGGAAATATATACTCGTCTCATTTGAATGAAAATATCTCCTTACCATAAAATTTAAAAAGTCTGACTCTGTATCTCTATAATATTATACTGATCACTAATTCAATCATTAGGTTGCTGTAATTAACCCGTTGACCTCCACATTCACATCAATTCCTGTTGTATCGGGAGCAGAACCATCCACCCAGGAAGCATTCTCCAACCAGTTGCCCAAGTGATTATTTACTGAAATATCCTGGGAAAATATATGAGAACCAATGAGAAGAAAGACAAGAACCAAAAGAGACCTTAGCATACCATGGCAATCCTTATCCCTTGATGAGCAAGAGAAAGGAGAAACCAATTGATTTGAGCCGGTCCCTCTATACATCAGATTGCAAATAATTTATTGCGATTTTCTTTTAAGGATTTATTCACTCCTATGCTAGTGTAAAAACTAGGATACGTCGCAATAAAATTAATGTTTCAAATATTGCAATTTCTTCAATATGAATTACATAAATCTGCTCATCCGCATTGTTAATAACTCAAACAGGGGCAAATTGATTTGATCAATACAATTTCTTTCATGATAAACAGGGCTAATTACACAACAAGTGCTCCCGGTGAAATCTTAAAAATGTTAAAAATAACCGGTGGTCGTTTGTTTACTGGAATTCTATTTTAAAATGAATTGTCCGCTGTCTGGACCAACATATGCCTGAAAATACTATGCAGGCTAATGGACAATTCGCTTAACCGGTTGAACTGTGACTAGTGACTATTCCTAAATTAAAAAGAGGCTGTCCCACCTGAGACAACCTCCCTTAAATAGATATTTGTATCCTTTACAAACTCTTGATCTCCGTAACAAGTTTCTGTAGCGAGTCCTTCGCATTTCCAAACAACATCCTGGTCTTGTCATCATAGAACAGGAAGTTCTCGATGGCAGCATAACCTTTTCCCATGCCACGCTTCATCACAATAATATTTTTCGCTTCATGGGCCTTGATGATCGGCATGCCAAAAATCGGACTTGAGGGATCGTCCAGTGATGCAGGATTCACAACGTCATTGGCACCAATAACCACCACCACATCGGTGTTCGGCATATCAGGATTGATCTCATCCATCTCCACCAGCTTGTCATAGGGTACATCTGCTTCGGCAAGCAAGACATTCATATGTCCCGGCATTCGTCCGGCAACCGGATGAATGGCATATTTCACCTCTACACCATTGGCTTCAAGTAACTTCCCCATTTCGTTGCATACATGCTGTGCCTGCGCGACGGCAAGCCCGTAACCTGGTACGATCACAACCTTAGAGGAATAACTAAGCAAAACAGCAGCATCTGATACGGAGACCTCCTTGACAGTTCCAGCCTCCCGGTCCGATCCAGCGCCTCCACCACCGAAAGCGCCGATAATTACATTCAGTAACGACCTGTTCATTGCTTTACACATCAGGAGTGTCAGGATCATACCGGCAGCACCTACAAAAATACCTCCAAGGATCATGGCCTGGTTCTGGTAAATAAAACCTGCCATGGCCGCTGCAATACCAGTAAAACTGTTCAGCAAAGAAATCACTACCGGCATATCTGCTCCGCCGATCGGCATGACAAATGTCACACCATAGATCAAAGCAACCGCCAGTAAAACATACACCATCACTTGCTGCGTCTCCATTGGTGCATCTGTAACCATCAGGAATACCACCCCTGCGATCACGGCTACCATGAACAACAGATTAATATAACTCATCCATTTGGCGAAGATGTCTTTGATATTGCCATTCAGCTTGCCATATGCAATCATACTACCACTGAAGGCAATACTTCCGATTACTAATCCCAGTAATGTAACCAACACAGACTGGTTATCCGGATTGGAAAATTCGATCAATGCGACCAGTGCAGATGCCGCACCTCCACTGGCGTTGAAGAATGAAACCAGCTGGGGCATCGCGGTCATTTTAACCCGTCGCGCAATCACTGCACCGACAACCGAACCAATGGCAATGGCCACAAGTATAATAATCAGGTTTCCGGATGGAATGGTGACGAGGGGTGTTCCTTCCCTGTGTAAAAACATGGTGGTCACCATCGCCAGTAACATACCGGCAGCAGCCCAAAGATTTCCGCGCCTGGCACTTTCGGGGTGACTCAGCAGTTTAAGTCCGATTACAAAAAAGATGGCTGCAAGGAGATAACTGAATTCCAAAATTTTATCTCCACTGGATATTGTGTCAACGATTGTATTCATAATTATCTCGGCTTACTTTTTTTTCTTTTTAAACATTTCAAGCATTCTGTCGGTAACAACAAAACCTCCCACAACATTCAGGGTCCCGAAGAACAAGGCAAAAATTCCCAGTATCAGGTTCAGAAGGTGCGACCCCTCTTTCAGGTTTTGAAGATCGGCATGTCCTACAAGGATGATACCGCCAATGATGATCACTCCACTGATCGCATTTGCTCCCGACATCAGCGGGGTATGCAATACAGAAGGCACATTTGAGATCACCTCAATACCGAGGAAGATCGTCAGGGCAATAATAAAAATTGCCTCTTTATTCGTGTAGAAAAAATCCAGTATTCCTTCCATGTCTTTTTATATTACAAGTTCATAAATTCCTTAACGCGTTCGTGCCTGATCTCTTTATCCTGGGTCACCAGTGTACCTCTCACCAGCTCATCTTCCATGTTCAGGTTCATTCCACCCTCTTCATCAATGAGTAACTTCAAAAAATTCAGCATATTTTTTCCAAACATCTGGCTGGAATCCTTCGGCATATCAGAGGGATAATTTGATTCACCCACGATGATCACGCCATGCTCAACCACTACTTCATTATTTTTAGTAAGCTCACAGTTCCCGCCCGTGGAAGCTGCAAGGTCGATGATTACAGAACCTGGTGCCATCGCTTTTACCGACTCTTTTGTAACAAGCAGGGGGGCAGTTCTTCCGGGAATCTGTGCGGTACAGATGACAATATCCGACTTAACACAGAACTCGTGCACCATCTGTTTCTGACGCGCCTTGAACTCATCCGTCTGCTCGACTGCATAACCACCTGCTGCAGCATCATCTTTTGCTCCTTCAACCTCGATGAATTTTGCACCCAGACTCTCCACCTCCTCTTTCACCGCAGAGCGTACATCAAAAGCGTTCACTACTGCGCCCAGTTTCCTGGCTGTAGCAATCGCCTGCAATCCTGCAACTCCGGCTCCCAATACCAACACCTTTGAAGGTTTGATTGTACCAGCAGCTGACATGAACATGGGGAGAAAACCCGAAAGCCTCGACGCTGCATCCAGCACTGCCTTGTATCCGGCAACCGTGGCCTGCGATGATAGAATATCCATAGCCTGTGCCCGCGTGGTGCGTGGTATCACATCCAGACTAAACAATGTAACCTCTGCGTCAGCATAGGTTTTAACCAGGTCATGATTGGTGAGTGGATTCACAGCAGCCACGACAACTTTGCCTTTTCCAAGTTTTTTTACTTCAACTGCCTCTGGACCGTTTACCATCACGACGAGGTCCGATTCCTTGATCACATCCGCCCTGGAAGCTATCTTTGCTCCTGCTTCTTCATACTGTGGGTCGGGAGTCGATGCTGGTGCTCCGGCACCTTTTTCAACCAATACAGTTACCTTCAGGTCAACAAGCGCTTTCACACTATCGGGAAGCATCGCTACCCTGTTTTCGCCTGCAGACTCTTTAAGAATGCCAATTTTCATAATTATTTGATTGCTTTTAGGTGGGTATTTATGATTGTCCTGTTAGTCATACGACTGCGAAAATAATATAAAAATGCTTTGAAACGAAATATTAAACAACACCTTGCCACTTCATATCAAACAAAATACATTGCAAAGCTGTTTCACCATTCAACAATGTATGTTCATAACAACAAACACGAGTGATGCTTGTAAAAAAATGGGTTTCCCTTATGACACTAGCCTTACGGAAAGAATAGTAATAATTCTGGTTATTGCAATTTTAAAAATCAATACCTTTGAAGAGGGTAA
Organism: uncultured Bacteroidaceae bacterium; assembly: GCA_964406495.1. Classification (GTDB taxonomy): domain Bacteria; phylum Bacteroidota; class Bacteroidia; order Bacteroidales; genus M55B112. Next base: position 25,399 of record CAYOSB010000016.1, read on the forward strand.
AGAAACACCCCGATAAAGATGGATAAATTCTCATACATGGGTAATATGGATATTGCTGTGATCGAACAGATGTATACGCAATATCAAAATAATCCTGAATCTGTAGATACTTCCTGGCAAAGATTCTTTGAGGGATTTGAATTCGCTCGCACCCAATTTAACGGGGAGTTTTCTGACGCCTTCGACAAGGAGTTTAAAGTGATCAACCTGATCAACGGTTACAGAAAGCGGGGACACCTGTTCACTAACACTAACCCGGTAAGAACACGCCGGAAATATTTCCCAACCCTTGACCTTGAAAATTACGATCTCTCCGACGAGGATCTCGATACCGAATTTCATGCAGGTAAAGAGATCGGTATCGGCAAGGCCAGGCTTTCAACCATTGTCGAATACCTACAAAAAACCTACTGCACGGAAATTGGATCGGAATTCATGTTCATCCGTAAGCCCGATAAAATCAATTGGCTGCAGCAACGCATTGAGAGCACTCAGAATTCTACGAATTTTTCCAACGAGGAAAAACGTGATATTTATCACCACCTCAAAAATGCGGTGGGGTTTGAAAAATTCATTCACAAAAAATTCGTCGGTCAGAAACGGTTTTCCATCGAAGGAGCCGAGATCCTCATTCCTGCGCTTAACAAACTGATCGAAAGGGGTGCCGAAAAAGGTGTAAAAGAATATACTATTGCCATGGCACACCGGGGCAGATTAAATGTGCTGGCCAATGTACTGCAAAAACCTGCAAAAAATATTTTTAAAGAGTTTGAAGGAGAGGAATACGAAGATACCATTGCCCTGGGAGATGTTAAATATCACCTTGGATACGGGAATAGAATTACAACTCAAAATGGAAAAGAAGTAAAGCTGAGCCTTACCCCCAATCCCTCACACCTGGAAGCTTCAACCCCGGTTATCCACGGGATCGCCAGAGCGATGATCGATCAAAAATATGGATCGGACAACAACCAACTCATCCCGATCGCTATCCACGGCGATGCTGCCATTGCCGGACAGGGGGTCGTATACGAGGTAGTGCAGATGTCGGAATTGAATGGCTACAAAACTGGAGGAACCATTCATATTGTGATTAACAACCAGGTGGGATTCACCACAAGTTACCTCGACGGTCGCTCCAGTACATACTGCACAGATGTCGGGAAAGTAACCAAAGCACCGATTTTCCATGTGAATGGTGACGATGCGGAAGCATTGGTGCATGTAGTGAGGTTGGCGGTCGATTATCGTCAGACATTCCATACCGATGTTTTTATCGATATCCTTGCTTACAGGAAGTACGGACATAATGAGGGAGACGAGCCCAGGTTTACACAGCCGATCCTCTACAAAGCCATCGCCAAACACCCCAATCCGCGCGATATTTATAAAAAGCAGCTTGCTGAAGAAAACGTGCTACCCGCCGATGAGGCAAAAAAAGCAGAAGATGCGCTTGACGATGAACTGGAAAAATGCCTGGAAGATGCGCGGAAATTGAAAAAAGTGAATATTCCACAGTTTTTAAAAGAGGAATGGACTGATGTCAGTTACGCAAAGGATACTGATTTTACATCAACGATTGAAACAGGGGTTGATGGCGAACTGCTGACCATGGTGGCCAATCAGGTGAATACATTGCCGGATGAATATTCTTTCATCGCAAAGACAAAGAAATTATTTGAAGAGCGCCGTAAAATGATCAGGGAGGACCGGCTCGACTGGGCCCTGGGAGAGCAACTGGCCTATGCAACACTTTTACTCGACGGTCACCCGGTACGGATCAGCGGACAGGACAGCATGCGGGGAACATTCAGCCACAGGCATGCGGGCCTGGTCATAGAAAATTCAGATGAAAATTATATCCCCCTGCACCACGTATCGGATGAACAGGCACCATTCGACATATTTAACTCCCCCCTGAATGAGTATGGAGTCCTGGGATTCGAATATGGGTATGCCATGGCAACACCCAATACCCTTACCATTTGGGAAGCACAGTTTGGTGACTTTTTCAATGTCGCCCAGGTAATCGTCGACCAATACATCAGCAGTGCAGAAGAAAAATGGGGCGTGATGAACGGATTGGTACTCTTCCTTCCCCATGGTTTTGAAGGACAGGGACCTGAACATTCCAGCGCCAGGATCGAACGGTTTCTGAACCAGGCCGCCAATAATAATATGCACCTGACCAATATCACTACGCCGGCCAACCTTTTTCATCTCCTTCGAAGGCATTTAAAGAAACAATCAAGGGTACCCCTCGTTATTTTCACGCCAAAAAGTTTGTTGCGGCATCCAAAGTGTGTATCAAAAATGGAAGACTTCCAGAAAGGCGGATTTCTTCCACTGATTGATGATCCGGATACAGAGCGGAAAGAGGTTCGGCGTGTTGTATTCTGTAGCGGAAAAATATATTACGATCTGCTGAAAAGAAAAGAAGAACTCGGCGTAAAAGATATTGCGTTGATCCGCCTTGAGCAGCTTCATCCTTTTCCTGCTGAAGAAGTAAAAAAAATCATACGTAAATATTCAAGCAATATGCTTACCCTCTGGGTCCAGGAAGAACCAGAAAACATGGGTGCCTGGTATTATATTCAAAACCAGATGAAAGATTACAATGTGATCCCTGTCACCCGGCAGACTTCAGGAAGCCCGGCAACAGGACTTTCGAAAATCCATGAGATCAGCCAAAAGGAGATTATTGACAAAGTATTCAGAGAATGTACCTGTGAACTTCAGAATGTATACTGCGGATTACAATGCGTAGTAGGAGGTTCCAGGAAAGAAATTTTGAAACAGCATTACTATTTTGATGAAAAAGGGAGGACCAAATAATATAGATCATGACCATTGAAATTAAAATTCCCAGTCCGGGCGAATCCATATCCGAAGTCGAACTTGCCAGCTGGTTCGTTGAGGACGGCGACATGGTTGAGAAAGACCAGGAAGTGGGAGAAATTGAATCTGAAAAGGCAACACTGCCGCTTATTGCCGATAAAGGAGGTAAAATTGAGTTACTTGCTGAAGTGGGCGACATGCTGAAGGTTGGCGATGTTGCCTGTAAGATAAACACATCTGCTGAAGGAACTAAAAAAGAGGATGCTGCGGAGGGATCATCACCTGAGAGGTCCGTGGATAACCAGGAAAAAGCGGAAGGAGCAGTGAATAAAGCTGACCAGGAACAGGAAGTTACTGAAGGAAAGCAGGAGGAGGCAGGTAAAGTACAGGAAGTCTCAGAAGGAGAGCAGGGAGGGACAGGTAGAGAACAAAAAGATCATGAGGGAAAACAGGATGAAGCTGAGAAAAAGGAGGAGGACGGTCCGGGAGGAGGGTTGAAGAAAGAGCAATCTTATAAAGCTGACGGAAAGAAAGCAACTGCTGCGATACACACAAACGCAAAAGCAACACCAGTCGCCAGGAAAATGATGGAAGAAGAAGGCTGGAACATAGATGACATTATCAATGGCTTGCTCAAGATCACCTCTAATGATGTCCAGGCTGTAAAAGAGCTGGGAGAAAAGCCCTCCACCGATTCTTTCACAAAAAAAGAAGTTTCGCGAGAACAGCAACGGACACGATTGAGCCAGCTCCGGAAAAAGATCAGTGAACGGTTGGTGGCAGTGAAAAATGAAACTGCCATGCTCACCACTTTCAATGAGGCAGATATGAGTGCGGTTATGGAACTTCGAAAAAAATACCAGGACAAGTTCGTCGATCAACATGGTATTAAACTAGGGTTCATGTCCTTCTTCACCAAGGCAGTCAGCATGGCACTGCAGGAGTTTCCCACAGTTAATTCGTATTTGGAAGGAGACGAAATCGTCACCCCGGAATACTGTGATGTGGGTATTGCGGTTCAGACCGATAAGGGCCTGATGGTTCCGATCATCAGGAATACCGAGACACTGGGACTGGCTGAAATAGAACAACAGATCATGGAAATTGCCGGACGGGCCAGAAAAAACAGGATCTCCATGGATGAATTGTCAGGTGGTACATTCACTATCACCAATGGCGGGATATTTGGCTCCATGCTCAGTACACCCATTCTGAATCCCCCACAATCAGCCATCCTGGGCATGCACAATATCATTGACCGTCCCGTTGCTGTGAAAGGCAAGGTAGAGATCAGGCCGATGATGTATATCGCCCTCAGCTATGACCACCGTGTAATTGATGGAAGAGACTCCGTCGGATTCCTGAAGACGATCAAAGAATTTATCGAACAGCCCACCGCCATGCTATTCGGAAAGCAAGATCCCGAAAGGATGCTGCTGGGTTTATAAACCTAAAGGTGCAATGACCAGTTGAAAAATAGAGTCCGGGGATAACTGTTGAATTTCAGGACATGATAAACGCGATCCGTGAAACGACTTCTAAATAATAAATGGAACAGGTAGGAAAAACAGCACTGCTTTTTGGCGCCACTGGCGCTGTGGGCCGGGAGGTCCTGCACCAGCTGATTAATGACCACCGGTACGATAAAATCATCATTTTTTCAAGGAAGGTGATTCCCATCGAGCACCCCAAACTGGAGATCATCCTCGACGCCTTGTCAGACCTGGATAGAATCTCACATAAGATAGAAGGAGATGAGCTGTTTTGCTGCATCGGCACCACCAGCAGAAAAGCCGGAAGCAGGGAGGCATTCATGAAAGTGGATCTCGATATTCCAGTCAATCTTGCAAGGATCGCCAGTGGAAACGGTGTGGATGGTTTTATTGTAATCAGCTCCATCGGAGCCGGCAGTAAGAAGACCGGATTTTATCTTGGTGTGAAAACTGAAATGGAAGAAAAAGTGGCTCAGAATGACTTCAAAAGACTCGCTATCGTAAGGCCTTCCCTGCTGATATCCAACAGGGATGAATTCAGGTTTGCTGAAGAAGCCGGCAAAGCACTGAATAACCTGCTTGGCTGGGCCATGAAAGGGAAGCTGGAGAAATACAA
>CAYOSB010000017.1:0-30150 GCA_964406495.1 uncultured Bacteroidaceae bacterium
CACTGCGTTCGGTTCGCCGAACACCATTTATAATAATATTATGATGTGAGGCAACTGGTCACCTTGACTAAAAAAGAAGCTTGTAATTAATTGTAAATAAATACTATAACTAAAATATATACTTGTGAAAAGGAAATTAATTCTTCTATCGTCTGTACTTTTTTTATGCATGCCGAAGCTGGCATTTACCTCGGACCCACCCAATATCGTATTTGTTTTTGCTGATGATCTGGGTTGGAACGGACTTAGCTGCTATGGCAATAAACATGTGGAAACTCCTCATATAGACAAACTGGCCGAAGACGGAGTTTTGTTTACAGATGCCTATGCCATGCCGCAATGTTCTCCGTCGCGGTTTACATTTCTGACCGGTCAATATGCTGCAAGGATCAATATGAATGCCGTAGTAAAGGAAAAGCATGTTATGCCCTATGCCAGGATGATTCAGCCCGAAGCAACCCGTATCCTACTTCCGGGGCATGTTACCATTGGTAAGATCATGCGTGATGCAGGATACAATGTTGGAACCATTGGAAAATGGCACGTTGATCTGCGGGAAGGGCAAAACAAGGAAATGCTCGGTAATGATGCTTACTATGATCAATATGGATTTGATGCGATACCCATGAGCAAGTATGTAGAGAATGATCCAAAAAATGTTATGAACTATACCAGGGCGGCGCTGGACTATCTCGCAACCAGCAAGGAGCAACCGGTCATGGTTTATCTTGCACACCATACAGTTCATACCAAACTGCTTGCACCTGAGAAATTAATTCAAAAACATGTAAACCGGGGTTACAAAAAGAGTCCCACACAAAAAGGCAGTTTCGAAGACAGACCCACCGCAGATTACCTGGCGATGATTGAATACCTCGATATGAGTATCGGTATACTTATGAAAGGCATCCGTGAACTTGACCTGCCCCGGGAAACCCTGGTCGTGTTTATGTCTGATAATGGAGGCCACGTGAGGGTATGGGACTGTGCACCACTCAGGCGGGGTAAAGGTTCAGAATATGAAGGTGGTGTGAGGGTTCCGCTGATTATGCATTGGCCCGTTAAGTGCAGGGCCGGTAAAGTTGTAGAAGAACCTGTTCACATTGTAGACCTGTTTCCGACCTTCGTTGAACTGGCCGGTGGAAAAAAAAATAATGATTACATCCTGGATGGGGAAAGCCTTCTGACACTGATGCTTGAGAATAGCAATTTTGACAGGGAAGCGATATATATGAATACACCACTGTATATCCCACACTATAATAAAACGCCAAGCTGTTTTATACGAATGGGCGATTACAAACTGATCAAATTCTACGGCGACTACCTCGAAGAATCTGATTACAGTAAGATAATAGCAAAGCCAAAGCTAGAATTGTATAACCTCAGGGATGATCTCTCGGAGCATTACGATCTTTCTGAAAAAATGCCTGGGAAGGTCAAAGAAATGGAAAAGTTGCTTGATGCATGGCTAAAAGAGACTGGAGCCAGAACCCCTACAAAGAATAAAAACTTTGATCCGGGAAAATGGAAATACGCCACTGCGCATAAAGTGGATGAAAGCGGCAACTCAATCTACCTGAATAAAGAAAAATAGGACAAAGATTATGTTACGTGTATACGAGAACTTGCAGACGTAAATTCATTGTGCAGTGAATTAAATATACTATAAAATATTAGTGAATAAAAAACAGTTTCTAACATGAATAAAAAGTTGTTATCCACTCGATTTTCAGCCATTGCTGCTTCCATCTTAATGCTAGCATGGGCATTACCGGATCTTTCAGGACAACACAATCCTGAACAGCCTAATATTATAATTATTCTGAGCGATGATGTTGGATACTCAGACCTTGGATGCATGGGTGGTGAGGTTAGCTCCCCCAACCTGGATAGTATCGCTGCCAATGGGGTCCTTTTTACACATTGCTATAATAACGCTAAATGTGCCCCGACCCGTGCTTCGCTTATGACTGGATTATATAACCAAAGAACAGAAGCCTGGCATAGTGCCGGACATATTGATGAGCATGGAGCACTTTCCATGGCGGAATTGTTCAGGAAAAACGGATATGCCACTATTGCCAGTGGAAAATGGCACATCAAGCCCAACCCAATGGAAGTCGGATTTGAGCGGCATGCCGGTGTTACCCTTTCTTCTACCTATTTCAAACCGCCCAATGAGACCAGTAAAATGCTGGTCGAGAATGAAAATGTTTCTATCCCGGATGATTTTTATAGTGTGGTAAACTACACTGATTATGTAATGCAAATAATTAGCGAAGAATCTTTGGATAAGCATAAGCCCTTCTTCCTCTATCTAGCATACCATAATACCCATTGGCCCCTGCAGGCCAAACCGGAGACTATCGACAAATACAGAGGAGTATATGATGAGGGTACTGCTGTTTTAAGACAGAACAGATACAAAAGGATGGTTGAATTGGGAATTATTGATTCAAAAACCAGCCCCCTCTCCTCTTATGAATCCAAAGACAAAACTTGGGACCAATTGACCCAGGAAGAACGTGATGGGTTAAAAGAGCGCATGCCGATCCATACTGCCATGTTCGAAGAGATGGATGAACAAATCGGCCGGTTGATGAATTACCTCAAAGAAAATAACCTTTTCAATAACACGGTTGTATTTTACGTGCAGGACAACGGAGCAAGTGGTGAAGGCGGCCTAACAGGCGATACGTTCAAGCCTGGAGATTATGGCATTGAAGAGCAGGGGGAAGCAGGTACAGTTCTCTCCTTCTACAGGCTTGGTTCACATCCTGCAGTTGCATTTAATACACCCCTGCGAAGATACAAATCGAACCTCTATGAAGGTGGTTGTAGAACCCCTCTTATTGTTCACTGGCCAGAGGGGATCATGAATAAGGGAATAATTAACCAGACTTTTACCCATATAAGCGACCTTGCTCCTACATGCTATGACATAGCCGGGATAAATTACCCCTCAAGCTTTGATAAAAGGAAATTGATTCCACTTGATGGAAGAAGTTTCCTGGATGTGCTGAAAGGAAAGGAATTACCCGATCGCACATATTTCTGGAAGTATGAAAAGCACAGAGCAGTTCGATCCGGTAATTGGAAACTTTTTGGCATTGGTGATAAAACAGACCGCAGCGTGGTTACCTGGGAACTTTATAACCTTGCCCTGGACCAGACCGAAACTAATAATATGGCCGCAGTTTATCCCGAATTGGTTGATAGCCTGGCTAACCAATGGGAGGCATGGGGTAATGATGTTAATATCGATAAGGAATTTCATAAAAATACCAATGACCTGTACCTCACTGACAATAATGGGCTCCAACTTTATATGAATCAGAACGGTCAGATTAACAGCCTCAATATCCAGGGGAATAATCTATACAATGGGAATCCTTCAGGCTTTTACCTGGTAGATCCGAAAGGAGATTCAGAACCTGAGTTTTTTTCCGGGACCATCGAAAATCATGTCTTCACAGGAACTTCAGCTCTGAATATCGATATTAATGCATCCATAAGACAGATGGATAATTACATTGAGATTGAAGGAGATATTGTTCATCAGGGCGAAAATGACAAAGGTGTATGGCTGGGATTCAATATCCCGGTTGATACAAAGGGAATGGTGTGGAGTGATAATCTTACACATCCAATTGAAATAAGCAGTGGGGGAACAACGACTTCCAACCTGATTCCAATACCTACTGCCTCCGGTAAAGAGGGAGGTGTTGGAATGGCTATTCCTCCTACGAATCCTGCCATATTCAAACAAACTGCAGATGAAAACGGAATCAGGCTGGAGTGGGCCTTCGGATTATCCGATCAAACACCGGATCCTTCAAGCGCACACTTTAAATTCAGAATATTCTCAACCGACCACTGGGGATTCAGATCGGCTCTTACCAAATATTACGACTGGTACGATGAATACTACAGCCTATCTGATGAACACATGTTGCGCCTTAATATTCCGTACATATGGTACCACAGTGGTGAGGTGGAAAAGCAACTTGAGAAAGTTCCCCTGAGAAAACTTGATGAAGGAATGACAAAGTTTATGGCGTATTTAAATCCTTCAGGGGCGATCAGAAATAGTAATGGGACCTTTACAGACATCAATTCCGACGAAGACTTCTGGGTTAATGTTGATCGGATGACAGAACTCAAATGGCACGGAAAGGATAATTCTCCTGAAGAGCTGGAAATGAACAAGGAGATCGTGCACAATACAGTGATACGAGGGAAAAACCAACGTGTATACTATATTCCCGATAAAGTGAGCGCTTCGGAAATTGCACTTCCCTTTAATTTTGAATATGATATTCCCAATCCTAATAAAGGGAATTACATGTTTAATATGTTGAAAGAGATTACCGGTCAAGGAAATATAAATGCCTTTCACTGGGACAGGGTCGGTGCATGGGGAGCCTTTACGAATTACAGAAAAGAACATTTTCAGTACGCCCACCACCCACTCACCTTTGATGCACAGGGAGAGGTATGCATGCACCTGAAAATGCCAATGTATGAGTTTTTCAGGGGCATAAGGGATTATGCACTGCAAAATGATCTGGTGATTGAACTGGCAGGCATGAAGGTGTATAACATGGAAAAAAAGGACATGGATGCCGGTGGATTAGCATATGATGGCCGTTTTTTTACATCCGCACTTGCATGGTCAGGATGGCATGAAGGAAATTTCAAGCTGATTGACTATGGTGGATATGATTCTGAGCGTATTTTTCTCGGAAGGAAAACCTACCGGATTTCCTCCGGAAATATTACAGCGCACAAGGAAGAACCGGTGCTGGATAAGATCAAGATCGCCCTTTCACAGTGTACTGCATACGGAGTGGTACCGGCTATCTCACCACAATACTTCTATTCCGAGGAACATCCGCATTATGATCCGGTATACAGCAAATATTATAACCCCCCGCACAAAGCTCTGTGGGATAAATATATGCCGGCCATAGACAGTATGAGGATCGCCCGCTGGGAGCCGGTAACTGGTGCATTTGTGGAAGAGTCCAACACCCTGATTGAAAGGTTTGGAAGTACAGCACCCTACTATTTCAGTATCTGGAGTCCTTACCCCGGAGATGAAGTAACAGTTCACATTGATGCTGAAGAGATAGGGCTGATAACCCCTGAAATAACTGAGATCATCAGCGATGTTCATGTAAAGATTGAGAAAACATCAGAGGGTTGGAAGCTCACTGTTCCCATGGAACAACACATGACTCGCGTACTGAAGGTGGACGATGCACGATATCCATCTCCATACGACGGAGAAGTCAATGTACCCCTATGGGAAAATCTCATTTTCCTGAAGGATCATTCTGCAGACAGTACGAACCTGTATTTCGGAACCGACTCTGCTGCAGTTGCTGATGCAGGAACGAATTCAACCGGGTTTCTTACCGGTGTTTCCGAGCACGTGAATATTGTTGATCCGGCAGATTTCGGATACAATCTCGTATTCAGCCATGCCTATTACTGAAGAGCAGACCAGGTAAGGTCAGATACTACAATTAAAGGAGCAGTCTGGTCCTTCACGACGAGGGACACGGCTTACCTCGTTAAATTCAGGCTATTTGGTGCAAAAGCAGATGAAATATCTCCCCTTGACGGGGTGGAAATAAACCTGGGTCAGCTCTCTGCTTCCACCGATAAAAATGGTTTTACAACTATTGACCTGGTCAAACCTGGAGCAATCAGTTTTTCAGCTAAACGGAAAGGATATACTCCTGTTCAAAAATCCTTGTTCATTTCATCTGACACAACATTCACTGATACTCTGGACGTAGAACGGTACAAGGCTAATATTACAGTCAAAAACAGCAACACAGGAGATGCGATAGAAAATTGTCAGGTCTATATCAATGAAGATATATATTACACTGATTCTGAAGGCAAGATAAGCATTTCAGACCTGGAATATGGATATTACCACTGTTATGCAGAATTCCCGGGGTTTGACCCCCTGGAGCAAATTATGCTGGAAATTTTTAGCGATACAACAATCAATTTGTTCATTAAACCAAAAGAAAATACCATCACATTCAAAATAACCGACAAAACATCAAGAGAACCTGTATACAGAGCTGTCGTTTCCTATTCAGGCAAAATAAAAGTCACTGGTACTGATGGTGTATGTTCATTTACCGCTGTCCCAGTTGGTACCATTCCATACGGTGTTTCAGATAGCCAGGGTAATTACTTTCCCATAAAGGATTCTTTAATTGACATTTCGGATACAATCATTGAAATACAAATGATAAGAGCGCATGCAATTGTATTGTTCCAGGTATTTGAAAACCAGGGCCCCCTATTTAATGCTGACATCTCTCTGAACGAATCCACTACCACAACAGACATCAACGGAACAGCATTGTTTTATAACTTACCGGCAAAGGAAAAATACAGCTACACCATTGCGAAAAGCGGGTATCGGACAGTAAATGATTCGATGTTCCTTGAAATTGATACCACCGTCAATATTCAACTGTATTTGATTTCAGATATCGCAACGGATAAGTCGGAGGATTTCAGGGTATTTCCCAATCCTTCAGATGATATTATTTATATTGAGTCACACACCACAAATGCATCGCTTCGATTCATAGATCCAAATGGAAAAGTATTCTTGCAGACCGGGCTTGAAAATGGATCTTCGGAAATAGATGTATCATCCATACCAGCAGGTTTGTATTACCTCAACATTCGGGATCGGAACAATATCTATCATTTTAAACAGCTCATTTATTAGAGAAACAATTATTGTTTTCCACATCATTGACTACAAACTATCATGAAATCAAAATTATTCTACACTTTCTTATTGCTTATATCTCTTTCTGCTTGTAAAGAAGACACCTATGTATTTGAATACCGCAATCCTCCTCTTGTATTAACAGCTGATTCATTGTTCGATGCCCTGGGTTCATTTGGAGTAGAAGACCTTCCGTTACGAAGCCCAAAAAATAAGGCAATGCTTTCAGGCATATCTTCTCCCCTCACTGGTAAAATGTGGAACATCGCCCTATATGATATAGAGCAAAATCTGGTTACAAACGATTATGGTACTTACTTTGCTGCCGGCAGGAGATATACTGAGCGTGTTTATACACGAGACATTGCATTTGCCGGGATCCTTGGTTTGAATAACCTCTATCCGCAGGAAATGGAACGTTCATTGAAAATAACGAGGGAAGTCCGTTCAAAGCTGGGATTTAAAGTTTCAGCACCACACGTAGTCAATGAAATAGATGTTCCATGGGATGTAATCGCTGCCGTTGAAAAAGAAGTAATGGCTCAATACAGGACCAATAGTATCACCAGGCGCACTGATGATGTTGTTTGGTTATGGGCTGTGGATCATCTGTTCAAGCTGCATCCCGACATTGCAGACTGGTTTTGGTTCTATAAAACAGGCCAAGAATTTTTTGAAACCTATTATAATCCCTGGTTTGATGAATCGGATGGTCTTTTCCGTGGGCAACCTGCTTTCCAGGACATAGAGAGTTCGGCCTTTCCTGATTCTCTGGATATTGCAGATTGTGTTCTCATGAAAGCTGCTTCAACAAATGCATTGTATTATAAAGCCATGCTTGCTATGGCTGATGCTGCAACAAATTCCAATCTTCCTCCAAAGGAAGTTGAGTACTGGCTGCAGCGCGCTGAAAAATTAAAATCAGCATTCAAATCAGAATTTCTTCTTCAAAATGGCACTGTATCTTACTATAAAGATCGCTGGGGAAACCTTATGAAGAACCAACATAACCTTGGTACTGCATTTGCTGTTCTTTTTGGAATCCTGGAAGATGAAGAAGCAATAAGAGCAATTGAAAATTACCCGATGCTCGATAATGGTATCCCATTGATTCATCCATTTCTGACATCCAACAAAGGTCCGCACAACATGGCATCATGGCCCTTTTGCAGTACTATTTTCCTGTGGGCCATGGAAGAAGCTGAGGATAAGGATTATACCAATTATAATGCAGCTCTTCTGGCGAGAACCATGGGAACAAAACTGGCTGAAAACCGAAATAAAAACTGGGGAGGATTCGGATCTTTTCATGAAAAAGTAATACTCCCTTCCGGATTAATTGATGGCTCTGGACAGCAACTGTGGACCTCTGCGGCATTTATCAATGTCTGCATTCGTGCAGGCATAATTGAACAGTGATATACGAATAAATTCTATCCCAAAAAAACTGCATTTTAAGCATTCATAGACAAAAGAAAATGGATGCCAAATGCACGGCAACGAATATCCATCCCGACTCAGAAAAACTTTACCTCATTGTCATTGAAATATAATTAACGCTTAGTTTCCACCAGGTTGATTAAATATTTGGCAACAACAATCGATTGGTGCAGTTAAAGATTGACAAGATTATTAATGAAGTTCCGACAATTATTATACCTAATTTGGAATATTACTAGTCGATAATCTGTAGTGATTTATCTATTTTTGAAAAGTAATATATTCAGGACTTCAAATACCAACTGCTAAACTACTAACAGCATTTATGAATATAAAACTCCTTGTCGGATTTCTTTTTTTGGTCCTGATAAATGGATGCAATGATATTTATGACCAGGAGAAGTATCTACCACCCGACTGGCTTGCAGGGAAACTTTATACGCAACTTTCAGATTTAGACAACCTTAGTACCTATAAAAGATGTGTTGAACTAACTGGGTATGATACAATTCTTGACCGAACAGGCAGTTATACAATTTTCGCTCCAAATGACGAAGCATTCTCTATCTGGCTTGCCAGTCACCCAGAATACCAAGGTTCCGTTGAAAACATCCCTAGAGAAACCCTTACCAGTCTGGTAAAAACACATATCATCCAGGATGCATGGACACTCAACCAGATCCAGATTCTTGATGTGGATGGATGGATTGATAAGGATGATCCGAAAAACAATCAACCATATGCGTACAAAAGGCAATCCATATTAAAAGATCCCAACACCAAATTCTGGATCTATAATGACCAGGGAAACATAACAATAGTCGATTCTGTAAAGTCAAATGATTACAGGATTGTCTATTCACGTTCGAGAAAATATGTTCCAATCTTCTTCCCGGGTTACTTCAGCCTCTATAATCTTTCATCCAGTGATTATGAGTTCTATTATGACAGGTCCTATCAAAATGGAATTATTCATTTTGCCAATGCCAAAGTTGTAGGCAGTGAAGTATTTGCTGAAAATGGTTTTATTTATGAAGTAGACCAGGTGGTGGATCCCATATTGAATGTTTACCAGTTATTGAATAATGAAAAACATGGCTCCAGCTATCGTTACATGAGAGATCTTTTCAGGCTGTATCCACAATTCAGAACCGATTTGGAGGAAACCAATCGTCAGTTTGAAGCCAGGTCAGGATTGGACTTCGATACACTCTACACGCTTCGGTTTCCTGAATTGCCGTTCAATATTCATGAGGAGCTTACCGGGCCAAATACCAGTAATGACAATTATACACTGAGATACCATAACGGAATGCTTGTACCGAATGACGAGGCTTTCCGGGATTTTATCAGTCAGGTAATTACAGGTCCATCAAAATGGCAAACATGGGAATCCGTACCCATTGAAATTAAAAGAATCATCCTGAAGAACCATATGACAGCCTCACCCATTTATCAGACCGATATTCAAAATGGATTCTATTCCGGAGGAGGGGACCTGCTGCACATTGGAGAAGAACAGATCAGTTTAAAATATTATGCCAGCAATGCTACTTTTTTGGAACTGAATGAAGTAATGATTCCCCGCGCCCTGACCAGCGTGACCGGGCCGGTTTATCTCGGGCCCGGATACAAAAGCTATCTATACGCTATGGAATTAAGCAAAGTGCTGCCTGCTATAAAAAAAGCGGGTGCCGATTATTCGTACTTTATTATACCCGACAATCTCTTATACATGGATTCATCTCTTTTGTTTACATGGAAGGACAGAACACGCAATCTATACGAATTCAGGGCATGGGATCATTCTTCAGAGAAATTAGAGAAAATGTCACCAAAACTGTTATCGAAAAGATTATTGAACCAGGTGGGTATTGAAACACCAAAAGGAATCGCCAATAAGGAGTTTATTGAAAATCTTGCTGGTAACTATATCGTATACAATAATACCAATAATCAAGTAAGAGGTGGAACGAAATCTACTTACGGATACAACGGTGATAGTACCATAACTATTACAGCCGAAGAGATAAATTATCTGGCAGATAATGGAAAAACATACAGGGTGAACGGTTGGCTTGTGCCTCCGAATAATTCTATCTATGTTACCTTGACCCTGCGGCCGTGGTTTCTGGACCTCCTTGAAAAAGCAGGATTGTATGATGATAAAGCGTATAATTTTACTTTCCTGACTGAAGGAGAAACGTATACCATTTTTGTTCCCTCCGAGCAGGCACTTCTGGATTATGGTGCAGATACATTGAGTATCTCGGATCTTAAGAGCTTGTTAAGATACCATTTTGTAAAAGGGACAAAGATTTTCACTGATGGCCGACTGTCTTCCGGAGATTTCAGCACACTCAGGATTGATGAAAGCTCTACCTCACTGTTTACAAAATTTACACCGATGACCATTCAGACAGGAGCAGATCAGCTGGAAATATTGGATCAATCCGGAAACCTGCTGGGAACGATTCTTGAAAAAGAAGATAAAACAAATCTGATGATCACAACAGATACGGATGATGATTCCAATTCTGTATTTGACAATATTACGACCACTGTGCTTCACGATATAGATTTCGTCATTCATAAATAACCATATTCTGTGAGTAGGCAATCCAATATAAAAAACAATATTTGCGACCGAATATTTGGTACAGCAAAAGTATTGTTGCTTGCAATGATCCTTATTAGTGCGTTTCAGGAAGGTAATGCACAGGATAAAAAAACAATACGTGGGAGCATCCTGGAAAAATCAACAGGTGAGGCGGTTATTGGCGCAACCATTGTTGAGTACGACCGGAACAAAAGAATCATTTCCGGTTCTGTTACGGATGTAAACGGGAACTTCCAGATCTCGGTTACTGATCCGGATGCAACACTGGTTGCCAGTTGCATTGGCTATAAAACCGTTGAAGTAGATCTTGAAGGCCGATCAAGTTTAGAAATTCAGCTTGAATCCAGTGCAATGGGTATCGACGAAGTGGTTGTGGTTGCTGAAACAAGCACGGACCCATTAACCAATGTATCTGAAAGGGACGTAACAAGTTCAAGGGTTAAGGTTGATATGGGCGATTCAAAATTTATGGGAGGCGTGTCCGCAGAAGAGGCGTTGCAGGGTCAGGTTTCAGGGCTTGATATTGTATCATCTTCCGGAGATCCCGGAAGTGGTTCGCAGATTATCATACGTGGTCTCGGATCACTTGGAAATGCAAAACCACTTATTGTTGTGGATGGCATATCCATGGATATCCGGATCAATGATGATTTTGACTTTGGAGGTGCTGACCAGGAAGACATAGGGGACCTTGTTAACATCGCACCACAGGATATTAAATCAATAGAGGTTTTAAAAGATGCCGCCTCCTCTGCAGTTTGGGGATCCAAAGGTGCTGATGGTGTGCTATTGATCGAGACTTTCCGGGGGAAAAGAGGCAGTACAAAATTGGATTACCAGGGTAAGTACACCTTGAACATACAGCCTCCTCCGATTCCGATGCTGAACGGAGACGAATACATCATGCTACAACTCGAAGAGCATCATAACGCCTATGGTGCCTATGATCTGCCACCGGAAATTGCACACGACCCGGACTTTCAGGATTTTTATAATTACAATGCCAATACAGACTGGATTGGAGCCATCACCCAACCTGGTTTTATTAATGATCAATACCTGAAGATCTCCGGTGGTGGAGAAAAGGCCAGGTATTTTACCTCATTGAACTATCAGACCAACTCTGGCACAACACTCAATACCCCTTTTAACAGGATCACTACACGGATCAATCTCGATTATAACATTTCTGAAAAACTGAAATTCTCAGTAAACTTCAGTTATACGAATTCTTTCAAAGAAGGCAACTACAAATTGAGAGGTGAGAACGTAAGAAGTATGGCATACATAAAAGCTCCTAATATGAGCATCTATGAGTATGATCAGTTTGGAAATCTTACCGGGGATTTCTTCACTCCGATTAATAGTTATCAGGGAGAAGGGACTTCATACTTCAATCCGGTGGCTCTTGCCAGTTTAAGCAGTAACGATATAGCACAAAATACTGTTCTTAACAGTTACCTGCTTGATTATAATATCATGCCATGGCTCAGATTCAGGGAGACTGTATCTTTTCAATATCTGAATGAAAAAGCAAACGCTTTTCTTCCCTATAATGCAATTGGTGCTGATTGGCTTGACAATCTTAAAAATGAATCGTTTGAATCAAATTCTGTTGATACCAAGATCACTACCAGGAGCCAACTGTTCATTGTTCCCAGGATCAATAAGAAGCATAGCTTTTCAACGATTTTGATGTTTGAAACAGACCAACGGACACAGGATTGGAGTTCGCTCAGCAGTTCCCGGAGTCCAAGTTTCGACATTTATGATCCAGCTTCCAATGCGGTGATTGACAATATCAAATCCGGTTCCAGTGATTTTCGCGCACTCGGTGGATTGGTCAGTGTTAATTATAAATATCTGGACCGGTATATCGGTGCATTTAATTTAAGGGCCGACGGGAGCTCAAAATTCGGGGCAAATCGAAGGTGGGGTATCTTCCCGAGTGCATCCATTGGCTGGCGGTTCTCCGAAGAATCTTTCTTCAGCACATTCAAACCACTCTCTGATGGTAAAATAAGATTTAGTTACGGACAGACGGGCCGGGAACCAGGTAATCCATATGCCCGGCATGCCATATATAATACCACAAACCCGAATCAGTATATAGATAATCCGGTCATCATTCCACAGCAGGTGCAATTAGATAACCTGAAATGGCAAACGCTCTCATCCTGGAACCTTGGAATGGATATCACTTTATTTAAAAACGCATTTTCTCTGACTGCTGAAATTTATAGAAAAGTGACTGAAGATCTGCTCTGGAGAAAATATGATATTCCAACTTCTTCAGGTTTTGATCAACTGAATTGGTTCAATGGGGGTGAACTTGAAAACAGGGGTTGGGAACTCTTTTTTACAGCAAGACCTGTAAGGCGCAACAAGTTATCGGTCAATCTTACTTTTAATATTTCGCAGAATTTGAATTCGTTCCTGGAATTCCCTGACAATTTCAACAACGAGGTAGCAACCTCCATCGGAAACGGGCAGTATCCACGACGCGCCAGTATCGGGGAGCCTATTGGATCATTTTACGGATTCAGATACCTGGGGGTTTGGCCATCTACAGAAAGTGTTATTGCGACGAATAAAGACGGTACTCCCATATTGGATCCAAATGGGAACAGTGTTCCGCTTTCTTATTTGGGGACCTATAATTTCCAGGGTGGGGATGCCATATACGACGATTTAAATCATGATGGAGTAATTGATCTGAATGATGTAGTGTATCTCGGTGATTCAAATCCTGACTTTTTTGGTGGTATTGGAGGGGGTGTTACCTGGAGAGATTTCAGAGTAAATTTCCAGTTCCTGTACCGGGTTGGATTCCAAATTGTCAATGAAGTTTCGATGAATACCGAAGGTATGCTCGATAAAAACAACCAGAGTAAAGCAGTAATTCATCGCTGGCGAGTTGAAGGTCAGGATGAAGAAGATATGCTTCCTCGTGCTTTCCTTGGACATCCGGCAAATAATCTTGGATCCGACAGGTATGTTGAAGACGGAGATTTTATAAGGCTGAACAATCTTTCATTCAGGTATACATTGGACCAGGGCTTTATTCGTAAGCTGGGAATTAACAGCTTAGATATTGCTTTAACAATGAGGAAGATACTTACTTTTACGAATTACTCAGGCCAGGATCCGGAAATTCCTCAGGATTCATCAGATCCTTTCTGGTTTGGAACAGACAATGCACGAACCCCAACACCACAATATTATACATTAAGTTTTTCAATTGGATTTTAAACAGAACCATGATCAAGAACATCAAATATATTACTGTAATATTACTGGTGGCCCTGACTTCTTGTCAGGACTGGCTTGATCTTCGACCTCCTGATGGACTGGTACAGGATGAATACTGGAAAACCAAGGAAGATGTCAAAGCTACTCTGATGGGAGCGTACCAACAACTGGCACAAATGGACGAGTTGCTGTTCCTATACGGTGAAATAAGAGGAGATATGATCACCAGGGATAATAATACACCTGACTATATACAGAATATCATGGATGGTAATATCTATCCTGATAACAACTTGTGCGACTGGTCCGGATTCTATCAAATTATCAACTACTGCAATTTCGTTCTTCAATATAATGCAGAAATATTTGAGTTGGACCAAACCTATAGTGAAATCCAGAAGCAGGGCGTGGACGCAGAAGCATTGTTTTTGAGAAGCTTGTCATATTTTTACCTGGTAAGAATCTTCAAAGATGTACCATTTGTAACAGAACCGACGATTTCGGATAGCGTTGATGTATATATTCCCGCCACTGATGCGGCAACCATCCTGACTTCCATAAAGGAGGACCTGATTACGGCCAAGGGAATTGTATCGGATGATTATGGCTCCCTGGAAAACAACCTGGGACGGGCAACGAAGAATGCCATCAATGCGCTACTGGCTGATATTTGTCTCTGGAACTTTGAATATGAGGAGTGCCTGATCTATATTGAAGAAATTGAAAATAGTATTATTAACCTGTTGATCGGACCACAGTGGTATACAATTTTCTATCCGGGGAATTCCCTTGAAGGAATATTTGAAGTGCAATATGATGAAAATCTGGGACAGGGAAACAGCCTGTTCAATATTACATACACACAAGATAACTATTTAGCGAGTCAAACAGCTGTTGAACTTCTTTCCCGTGAGTCGGCAAAAGAAATTATTAGAGGTGATGGATCATATAGAGCAACAGATTTCAAGATCTGGAAATACTGTGGCGCTGCTGCCGACGGAAAAAGTGTAAGACCCAGCGCTTCACGCAGAAGCGGGAATTGGATTATCTACAGATTTGCAGACGTACTGTTAATGAAAGCAGAAGCACTTTCTCAGCTAGGCGAGTTTGAGGATGCAATCGTATACCTGAATCGTGTACGGTCCAGGGCTAGCATGGTGGAGAAATCAGCACCAGATAATCCACAGGCATTCGAGGATCTGATTCTGGAAGAAAGGGCAAAGGAGTTGGCATTTGAAGGAAAAAGATGGTTTGACCTTATAAGAATGGGGAGAAGAAACAACTTTGCCAGGAAAAATAAACTGATCTCTGTGATCGTCCAAAATGTTCCATCCAATAAGCGTCTCGTCCTTGCTTCAAAATTGACCAATCCGCTGGGATGGTATCTTCCGATTAAAGACACAGAGCTGGAAAGCAACAAAGAACTTGAACAAAATCCTTATTATGAAGGATATTAACCATATTATCAATAAAATAGGAACCCCGTGCTTCCCTAAGGGCCAGACCCTTATGGTATTATTCGGGGTCATATTCCAGGTGTTGTCCTCCTGTGACACTTCTGTTCCGGGTTCATTTATTGGGGAGGATGCTGTTACCATCTCCCGGTATCTTGAGGAGAACCAGGAAACCTATTCATTGTTCTGGGAATTTTTGGTACGGACAGATCTTAGTAATACGCTCAATGCCTATAATCCAAACGGAAATGGCTATACATTATTTGCACCCACAAATGAAGCAATAAATGCATATATTGAGCAGAATGAGAATTACACCAGCTTTAATGATCTTCTGGATGATTCGAACTTTTCTAATCTACTGATCAGGTACCATTTGGTAAATACAAGTATTAGTACCAATGATTTTCCATATGGTGCCCTTCCGGATACCACCGTAACTGGTGATTTTCTTACCGTTGGTTTTGATGATTCTGGTGATTCGATCGTATACAGGATCAACAACCAGGCCCCGGTAACTGTCCCCAACATTGAATTGATCAATGGCTATATTCATGTCATCGGGGAAGTGCTGGAACCAGTCACAAATAGCAGTTTTGATTGGATTTTGAATAACCCGGACTTCTCAATCATTGCAGAAGGATTCAGGTTGACAGGAATACAGGATACCATGGGGGTTTTCAGGACAACTGCTTCCGGCAAAGTAGTCAGCAACCTCTATACGGTTCTTGTAGAACCTGATTCAATATTCAATAAGCATGGAATCATGAACATTGATGATCTGATAGATCAGTACCAAACACCCGGATTGGAATTGACCAATTTTGAAAATGGATTTTATCAGTTTATGGCGTATCATTTACTGGACGGAAGCTATTTTCTTGATGAATTCAACGAAACCAAGAATTACAATACCTATGCTAACTTTCCGGTGCAAATAGCTGCCGGATTGGAAATAAGAATAAACCCCGGGAAAGATACACTGGACATCATCATTGAAGGACAGGATACAACCGCTATTAATTATGTAAGAATTGATATGATCAATAGCAATATCCTTACCAAAAACGGACCATTACACCTCCTGAAGGATATACTGGAAGTGAAAACTCCCGGTCGGACAATCCGAACGTTCCAGTTTTTAGAGGAGCCACTAATTAATGAAGCAAGTAAAGAACAAGGAGAATACATCTTTGCTGATCAAAGCGATATGGAAGTCCTTTCATGGACGGGTCTTGATTTTATAACCTATGTGAAAGCTTCTTCAATGCCTGCAAATAATAATGATTATATTGAATTAGAAGGAAATTTCACCATAGAATATATTATGCCAAAGATACTACCGGGTAAATATCTTATTGAATTCAGAGCCGAGAGGTCTGATGGTGAGAATGCCACTATCCAGGTTTCAATCGATGGGAAAAGATTGGGTAGTAGTTTTGATCTGACTTCAGGAGGGAATCCCTACAACACATTTATCATCGGAATTGTCGAATTTCAAAATTATGAATCCCATGTTGTAACTGTGAACTCTTTGTTACCTGGCTCATTTTCCTGGGATTTTATTCAATTTACACCAGAATAAGCCAATGTTTGAATATATAAATATTACTTTATTGAAAATGCAGAAATACCAGGCGGTATGGCGTACTGGACTTTCCTGGTTGTTTATTGCAGTATTAAGCGTATTATTCTCCGGGTGTGAAAAATATTGGGACGAGCATTATACAGCTACAGATCCTACGATCAACGAATTATTATGGGAAGAAATTCAATTGATGGATGAATATACTGTTTTTGTTGATCACATCATTGAGAACGAATTGGATACCATTCTGATGAGTAATCAGCAGTACACCCTGTTTGTTCCCAATAATGAAGCATTCAGCAATCTTCCCGACACGACAGATATTAATGCATTTTTTCTGCAACACCTTATTTCTCCCAGTGTATTTTCTTTGAGAAACATTCAAGATATTGGCAAACTTCAAACTTTATCAGGCAAATTTGCATTGATTGAGGTAAAGGATACATCCTATTATTTTGATGCCGCGAAAATTATTCAGCAGAGTCCATTATACCTGGATGGCCGCTATTATGAAGTGAATGAGTTTCCCTTTGCTAAACCCAATTTCAATGAGTACTTTAAAAATTCTCTGCCGGTCATATACAACTATGTTCATGCCCAGGTATATGATTCACTTGACAAAAAACAGAGTATACCCATCAGAATCGAAAATGGTAAAACTATTTATGATTCTGTATTTGTAACCATTAGTCCATTCGAAAATGAGTATTTTCCTATCAGTGAGGAATCGAGGGAGGATTTTGCAACATTTGTGCTTTTCAGCCAGGAACAGTATAATGCCGCACTTGATGTAATGGCAAATAACCTGGGCGGCTCATTTACCTCACATGAAGATATCCCTTTGATGTGGCAGGAATCAATTCTACTCCCTATCGTCTTGAAGAATGGAGTGTTTGAAAACGCGCTGTCAATTGAGCAATTGTCTGACCCAAATCTGCTGAATATCCGTGGAGAAAAAGTTGTCATGGATGTTTCTGCTATCGATCCGGAATCAAGAATAAGTTGCAGTAACGGGTACATTTATGAGTTTTATGATTTCCAGGTGCCTGATTCGCTCTACCTTGGAGAAGTAAGAATTGAAGGGGAGTCACTTATCGATTCCATCGGACAGGACAGATATGCCTGGCGGAATGATGTAACCCTGAAAGGCGAAATTCTAGAGCCATTTGAATCAATATCAGAACAAGCATCAGAACAAGCATATGTTGTTGTATCCATGGGCCGTTCATTCACGAAGGACTATTCCGTTGAATTTTCGTTTAAAAACATTTTCCCCGGCCGGCAACGCCTGGTATGGAGAGCCAATTACAGACCCTCGGGCATCTACAGGATATTTGTTAATGATGTACAGGTGGGTGAACCATACGACACTTACAATCTGAGGTCACCATTGCTCAGTGTGACAGGTGAAATATTCAGACCTACAAGTTCCGGATTTAACAGTGTGGATTTTTGGGTTGAAAATCTTACTGAGTTCGGAGATGTCAAAGTACGATTTGAATATATGGGAAGCGGGATCTCAACAGTGGATGGATTCAATATCGATTATGTTTCGTTAATACCTGATCCAAATTAAAACTGACCAGTAGCCAGATAAATGAATACTAAAAGCAGCTATATCATCCTGTTCATCCTGATCTCCCTACTGGGAAATAGGGCTTTGTGCCAGGAAGGTGTTACCATAGATGGGATTATCAGGGGGATTAATAACAAAGGTGTACCCGATGTTTCAGTAAGTGTTCAGGGTGTGGTTTCCAGTCCTGAAGTAACGGATTCAACAGGTCATTTCTCTATCATTGTACCTGATAAAAATGCCAGGTTGATTCTTACTCCTCCCGGATTCTATAAAGCCCGTACACTGTACCTTGGAGGTAGAAAAAAACTCGAAATCAAACTCACCACATCTGATCTTCCGGACAACAGGGACCTGGAAAAACATGTTTTTGGTTACCTCCCCCAGCGCGATTATATATCATCGGCATCGTTTCTTCAGACAGACATCATCCAAATCACACCATATCAGTCTGTTGATGAATGTTTTAATGGAAATCTAACGGGTATTTGGGGTATCGGCCGGTCAGGCATGCCAGGAAGTGGCGCTGTAAATTATATCAGGGGTATCCATTCTATGAATACCAATACCCAGCCGCTTTATATTATTGATGGTCTTCCCATTGAAATTCACGGGATCATGAACTCCAAACTTGATGGATATGCCTATAATCCCTTATCCGGGCTCAATCCTTCAGATATCACTAATCTTACCGTAGTTAAAGACAATGCAATAGCATCAATATACGGTGTAAGGGGATCCAATGGTATTGTACTCATCGAGACACTGAAACCAACTGCTGTACAAACAACGATTGATGTTTCATACCGAACAGGAGTAAGTACCAGTCCCGATCAGATCCCCCAGCTGAACAGTGATCAATACAGAACCTATGCCAAGGAGGTTTTAATGACTTCCGGTCTTCGTGAAGAGGACTTCCCTAAAATGTACCCGGGTCTTTATTATGCAGAATCAGATGATGAAAGCTTTATTTACACGAACAATACGAACTGGCAGGATATTATTTTCAGAAATGCGATTATGCACGACCTATACTTCCGGATCAATGGAGGTGATGAAATCGCAAAATACGGGCTTTCGATCGGTTACCAGGAAGATCAGGGGATTGTGGAAAATACCAGTTTTGATCGCTTTAGCGTCAGGTTTGTAGGCAGTTTCAATATGTTTAGCTGGCTAAAATTCAATGTCAGTTCAAATCTTTCCAGCAATACATCATTCTTAAAAGAGTCGGCAAGGAGCTATCAAACCAGCCCCATCCTGAGCAGTCTGCTTAAAAATCCGTTGATGATGCCATATAAATTTGATGCAACTGGAAATCCGTTGAGCGTGAGGGAGGATGTTGAAGAACTGGGAGTAAGCAACCCCCTGAGTATCATTGAAGGATTTGAAGCCAGGAATAAAAATTACAGGTTCCTGACAACATTGAGAATTGAAGGAGAAATAACAGATTATTTGACATTTAACACGCTCATTGGGGTCAACTTTAACTCTTTAAATGAGAAAATATTCAAACCCAATCTTGGCATGGAGCTTTACTATGACGGAGAAGCCTATAATGTTTCATCTGCGCTTTCGAATAGCCTTTTCTCTTTTGCAAACGACAATTATTTTAATTACGGAAGGAGGTTCGGCACTTCACATACATTGCATGCCAATGCAGGAATGAGGATCAATACAAGTAAGTATCAATATGATTGGGGTATTGCTAAAAATGCGCACGAAAATGATGAATATACTACACTGCAAAGTGGAACAAGCAATCTCCAGGAATTAGGAGGCAACAATGGGAACTGGAACAGGCTGTCCATATACGGAAACCTCAAATATACCCTTATGGGGCGATATGGCCTGACCCTGGGTGCTTCAGCTGAAAACTCCACGAGGATTGGTCCTTATGCCCGGAATGTTTTGTTTGCATCTGATATACCTTTTGGAATATTTTATGGTGCCGGAGTGTTCTGGCGTATTTCAAATGAACCATTCCTGAGGGATGTGTCCTGGATTAATGAACTTAAATTGAGGTTGAGCTATGGAAAAAGCGGAAATGACGATATAGGAAACTATGATGGCTTTAATTACCTCTACCTGGTGCATTACCGAAATGCTACCGGGATGGTTCCTGGTCCACTGACCGATGCATCACTTTCCTTTGAGGAATCTTATCATTTGAATACGGGTATCGATTTTACAACATGGGGAAACCGACTTTCCCTTTCTGCAGAGTTCTTTCAAAATAGAACAGATAACTTGCTGGTATATAAAATGCAGGAATATTACCTTGGCCATATATATATGCCAGAGAATAACGGCGAGATAGAAAACAGGGGTTGGGAAGCAAACCTGTTTTCCCGGATTCTTGAGAGAAGTGATTGGTCTGTCGATATCGGCATGAATATTTCCCACTTTTCAAATAAAGTACTATCAATTGCCAATGATCACCTCATCACACCCTTCCTGGGTGGTGAGTATCTCTCAGAAACGGGAAGCAATTTGCTCGGCTTTTTCGGTTACAGGTATGAAGGTGTATTCAGCACATCTGAAGAAGCCCGACTGGCAAACCTGACCAATGAGAATGGATTACCATATGGTGCCGGTGATGCAAAATATGCAGATATTTCAGGACCTGCCGGGGATCCGGATGGCATTATTGATGATTACGATAAAACTTTCATTGGCTCGCCGATCCCTGACTACACAGGTGGCATCAGTACCAGCTTAAGATATAAGAACTGGAGACTTGATATCATGCTTCAGGGTGTGTATGGCAATGAACTATTTAATTACGTCAGGTCTGTAAACGAGAGCATGTCATCATTATACAACCAGAGCAGTGCCGTCTTGAACAGGTGGCAATATGCGGGACAGATTACAGATGTGCCCAGGTCACTTTGGGAAGATCCTATCAATAATTCAGCATTTTCTTCGCGCTGGATTGAGGATGGTTCGTATCTCAGGCTGAAGAATGTGACGCTGAGTTATAAGATCCCGGATCAGTTCCTGATTTTCAGAAATGCTGAATTCTGGATATCGGGAAGTAATATTTTTACCTGGACCAGGTACCTGGGATACGATCCGGAATTTGCCATATCATACAAAACAATGG
Organism: uncultured Bacteroidaceae bacterium; assembly: GCA_964406495.1. Lineage (GTDB taxonomy): Bacteria > Bacteroidota > Bacteroidia > Bacteroidales > M55B112. The sequence goes on from CAYOSB010000017.1 coordinate 21,806, forward strand.
AGCAAGGGATAGATTACGGGATCACCCCTTACACACAAACATTTTTGGTAGGAATTAATTTTGGACTTTAATCATTCTGGAGTACAAACAATGAAAATGAGTTTAAATATAAATACCAGGTTGGTTCCAATAGCCATTATAATGGTGGTTATTGGATTCAATTCCTGTGAAGAATATTTTAACCCGGAACAGGCCCTGATTATCAAGGAGGAAAACTATTATAAGAACTGGTATGAATACAGGGCTGCTGAAATGGGATTGTACGCCCTTCAACAACAACTGGTTGATCAGATCGTGATCCTGGGGGAACTCAGGGGAGACCTCCTTGAAATAACACCGAATGCGAACAAAGATCTGAAGGATATCTATAACTTTGAAATTTCTCCTGAAAACGAGTATGCTTCTCCTTATAATTTCTACCAGTTAATTGGAGCTACCAATAATCTGGCCAGGAAGCTTGAACGTAACTTCCCTGAAATACTTGAAGAAACCCCTGATATAACAAATTATGACAGGTTATACGGTGAAGTACTCTGTATGCGTGCATGGGCCTACTTCAATGCAGTAATAATATATGGCAAAGTTCCATACATATACCCCTCTCTTTCTTCCCCTGAGGAGATTAAAGCATACATTAACTCGCCACAGATTTATTATGACGTAGATGATATCATTTATGATAAGGCTGGCCTGGACAGTACTATCACTACAGACACGATTGCTCTTGAAAAAATTTATCTTGATGTGGACATGGTAATTGACACTTTTACAACGCAATTGCCTGAGAGAATAAAGACTGTAGGTGTTATTCACAATATTAATAATGGCGATCTTACATGGGATGTTACAGTATGGAATAATGACGCATACAAGGTTTTAATGGGCGAAATGCATTTGTATAACTCGAATCTTACAGCAGCATACAGCTATTTCTACCCCATCCTCTTCAATTATGAATCTGAAACATCAAATGTCAAGTACGGCCTGGACAATAAATTTGCCGATAACAACTGGGTAAATATATTCACCGGAATAGATCCCTACGAACATATCCTGACTCTGCAATTTGATAAAACATACCAACAGCAAAATAATTTACAGTCACTCTTCTCCGCTATCCCGCCCAATAAATATATGCTCAAACCTACCAAGATTGCAATTGACTTATGGGAAACCATCTGGATGCAGCAGGATATTGTTAAAGTTCTTTCTAATCCGGAAGAGACTTATATGTATGAAATAGGATTTCCAGGCGATTTCTCGCGGGGCAATGCGGTTTCATATGCATACAGGAAAGGCGGGGAACTTCTGACAGAACAAGAAGTCCGACTTATGCTATCTTATAAAATATCTGGGAATGACAGGGAAATAGAGGACTTGATGAATTCAGTGGATACGGTGGTCTATAAGTACACCGTAAATAAGGATATATTCGACCATGATGCAGATATTATACTCTACAGGGCGGCCAGTATTCATCTATATGCAGCGGAGATATATACTTATTGGCTATTTGACATCAATGGAACAGGACAGTTAAATACCGATATAAATAAAAGCCTTTCCATACTTAATAACGGGGCATATAAGAACCCTCCCGATCCTGCTCAATTAGGAGTCAGAGGACGTGCAGGTTTTGGATCTGGTGATGATGCCGTCTATATAGAAAATATCATCTATCAGCACGATCCCTATACGAATGAAGTCATTGGCTTTTACGATTTCACCAATAACCTGCCGGCGAAACAAAGATACCTGGAAGAACAGATCCTGGATGAGAGAGCCAGGGAGCTGGCCTTTGAGGGGCACCGCTTTTATGACTTGATGCGGGTAGCAAAAAGAAGAGAAGATCCATCTTTCCTGGCAGACAAAGTAGCTGCCAAATTTTCAGGAGCCAAAGCTGACCAGATCAGGGATCACCTGATGAATGAAGAGAACTGGTATGTTCCGCTCCCGGAAAAATTACAAGGCAAATAGGTCATGGACCTTCTACCACAACCAAAAACATATTGTTCCGAAAAGCATTTTAGTGACCATATCCAGGAAGAGTAGTTCAGTCTTATATGAAACAGGAACCTATTATTGTTGAACGAACTGCAGGTGCATAAATTAATATTTACAATGAAAAAAATCAGTGTATTATTTATTCTACTCATTTTTTATTCATGTGGGAATAATAAAGTCGAGTCTCCCCCGAACATTCTTTTCATTATCGCTGATGATGTATCAAGAGAAAGCATAGGGGCCTATGGCTGTGACTACCTTGAGACGCCAAACTTTGACAGGATCGCCAGGGAAGGCGTATTGTTTACCAATGCCTATGTATGTAATCCCAAGTGTGCGCCGTCGAGAGCGACACTGCTTACCGGCAGGTACTCCTGGCAACTTGAGGAGGCTTGCAATCACTGGGCGGAAATGCCTGAAAAATGGGTGTTCTATCCTGACCTTTTAGAGCAGGCTGGTTATTTTATGGGTTTTACTGGCAAAGGATGGGCCCCTGGCATCTATAAAGGGGAACACAATCCTGCCGGATGGGAATACAACGACATCAAGAAGAAGCCCCCCTATAAACATATGAATGCAAAGGACTATATCGCTAACTTCAAGCTTTTTCTTGACAAGAATGCAGAAGAAAAACCATTCTGCTTCTGGCTTGGAACCCATGAAGCACATCGTGCCTTCCAGCGAGATGTACATTTGCTCGAAGGCATTGATCCATCAAAGATAACTGTCCAGGGATTTTTACCGGATAACGACCTTGTGAGGAGAGATATTGCAGATTATGGGATGGAAGTGGAATACTATGACAAAATGATTGGGGAATGCCTCTTAATACTTGAAGAGCAGGGAATGTTAAACAATACACTGATTGTCGCAACTTCCGATCATGGTATGGCCTTCCCGAGAATTAAAGGCCAGATCTATGACGAAGGATTCCACGTAGCATTTGCAATCCGATGGGGAGATAAAATAACCCCCGGGCGAGTAGTTGATGATTTCATTAGCTTCCCTGATGTCGCTCCAACATTCATGGAAGTAGCCGGATTAGAACCTCATGAACAAATGACAGGGATAAGTTTCATGGATATACTTCTATCTGATAAATCTGGTCAAATTTCCAACGACAGAGATCATGTTCTACTCGGTAAAGAACGTCACGATATTGGTAGATCAGATGGCGACCAGCTAACTGTAGGTTACCCTGTCAGAGCGATTAGAACAAAGCAATATTTGTACACCAGGAATTTTAAACCAAACCGATGGCCGGCAGGTGATCCGGAGTATAATTATAAAAACTGCGATCCTTCTCCAACAAAAACTTACCTCCTTGAACAGTCCGCGGAATCAGATCAGTATGCATATTATAAATTGTCATTCGGCAAGCGTGTCGAAGAAGAATTATTTGATATAAAAACAGATCCGGATTGTCTGAATAATCTTGCGCTTGATCCTGAATATGCAGATGTAAAAGCTGAACTTAAATCCAGGATGGAGAAAGAGTTGACTGAGCAAGAAGACCCAAGAATATTAGGTAAAGGAAATATATTCGACTATTACCCTCATGGGAATGTAAAAAAACAAAAAGAACTCTATGGCGAGAAGTACGTCGATATGCATGAAATTTTTGATGAAAAATATAATTACCAATAAATGAATATCGCAGAAGTCATTTTTATTAAATGCTAGAGATCTACTCTATTTTTCTTTACGATTATTGCTATTTCAAATCGATTTTTTTATGACATATTTGCAGAGACCTTACCTTGCTGAGCTGTAATATGCTTAAGTATTGTTACCGGTCTATATCCGCTTCAATTCCGTGAAAAATATCATCAATCCTGTCGGTATTTACCAAAATAAAATCTGATCCCCGGGTGCCGATATGATTCAAATCCATATCAGAAATTGTAACAACTTCCGTCTTCCACTGATTATCGCCAATTCCCTTCACCACTTTAGCTGTCTTAACCTGATTATCTGATCTGTATTTAAAAGCCCACGTTGATCCTTCATTCTTATCCAACCAGGTTATTGCAAAGGTGATACTTTGGGGTTTGGCATTCAGGACCACTTCATCGTTAAATTTGAAATACATGGTGTTTTTACCTTCACTGGCCTCAAATGAACGGGCAAAGCGGTCATATTTTGAAGATGCACCATCAATTTCACCACGGATCCGGAACAAACCGATGGATGTCTCGTCAGGATCAATTTGATATAAAAATCTTTCATAATTTCCTTCTGCAATTTCCCATCCGACATCGTTATAACCTGTTTGATATTGTCGCTGATAAACCTGACCCTTTGAAACCGCATCTATATCATCTATCCTGGCCCCCCGGGATTTATGCGCTTTACATATATTGATGTATCGTTTAGGATTATTTCTATCAGCCACACCATATATACTTTCAGGATATTTAACTGTATCAGCTGCATTCAACCCCTCGTGAAATATTGATAGTGCTGCCGTGGCAGTTTCCGGGTATACCTGTCGCGCATATTTATTATACATTTTAAAAATCTCCCTGATCTCCTTATGCTCATTCGCATACTCGATAGCACTTGTTGTTACGTTATAGGAGGAAAGGCCTGTGTTTATAGCACCAAGCGCAGCCCAATAGAAACCCAGCTCAGTATTTATATTAAAAATTGGTTTTTGCCATGATTGATCCATTTCGGATGCTGAAAATAGTTTTATCCCTTTAGGATTGACCAGGTAAGGAACCCACTGTTCTTTAAAAGATTGTTCTCCTGTTAAATGGTGGCCTCGGTTATAAGCCCCACCTTTCATTCCAAAACCAAGATTACGATCAATATTATTCATTACCCAGTGATACGCTTCAGGATTTTTTTGCGGGTCTATATTATTAAAAGTTAATAATATCCGACGATTTTCTACATCGTTAAAATATTTTTTGAATTGAGCAAAGGCTTCTAAACGAAAAACCTCCCACTGCTTCCTGGTAATCTTAAATTTTTTGTCATTGGGCTCGCCTTTGTATGGAGCTTCATCACCAGTAGACCCTGTCTTTACCTGGACAAAACCGATGCAATTGAATACTTCTTCAGGTTGATTTCTTAAAAAAAGCGCAAACTGCTTAATGAGTTGAAAATAATACTTCTTATATGCTTCACTTAAATAATAAGGATAATTTTTAAATTTAGCGTGTTTTTTTGGTTTACTACTTGTCACATCTACAAGTGGTACTCCAAGTTCATATATCCAGACAGGAGAATTTGGACCCACATTCACACTTAGTTTAACTTTTTTATTGTATTTGTAAGCCTTATTTAAAGCATCCTGGAAGGTGGAAAAATCATATTTACCGGGGCCGTCTTTCTGAATCTCCTCCCATTTTTCACCTGTTTCTATCCCCAACACATAATCCACCAATGGGTCAGAATAATCCTGAATTGACCCACCCCGATCCCAGACACCATAACTACTGACAGGCACTGTCGTTTTCTGCGCATACATAGTATTTACCCCAATAAATATTGGAACAATGTAATTCAGTAAGCGCAATAGAAACTTATTCATTTTTTGTTTTTTGAGTTTTATTAACATAATTTGTTTTCATTAAATCGAAACTAAAAATCATGAACCAGTCGAGCTATCAATCAGCTGAACCCGTATTGTGATCAATAAATGTTCATTTAACATGAACAAATTTAGCTGCAATTCTAGAAATACTGGATTTGATTTGTTCCAATAAAGGGGTAAAAAGTGTTATTCAAATTCAGGCAAAGTGACTGCATGGTATATTTATAAAATGCAACTGCATACACTGTCTGATCAACATGTATTGAGTCAATGATTTGAGGTTACTTATTGAAAAAAGGAGTATTCTGATATACCGTAAGGAGTTCCTCTACCTTTTCAGGATATTTTCCTGACAGATCTTTGGTTTCGGAAGGATCCTCAAGCATGTTATACAATTCCCAGACATCTTCATTATTTACCCTGACAATTTTCCAATCTCCCATTCTGAACATTCTGAATCTATTCAATCCTGAAAGGAAAAATTCAGGTTCTTCACGCTGTTTTCCTTCGAAAATAGGCAGTAAAGAACTACCATGCAATGGAAGCGTCTCAAAACCATGTATCGAGTCAGGATATTCAGTGTCCAGTATATCCAGCAAAGTAGGAGCGATATCCACAACATGCCCCACCTGGTCCGTTATTGTATTGGGTTGAATTACTTTTGGCCAGTACGCAATAAAGGGCGTATTGCTTCCCCCTTCGTGCCCGTATTGTTTGAAATATCTGAAGGGTGTATTGCTCGCATTTGCCCAGGCTGCACGAAGAGTCCAGAATGAATTTGCCGGTCCAGGTTGCACATCGGGGACATCGTTGGAGGTATAGGGACAAGAACCATTGTCGCTTAAAAACATGATCAGTGTGTTTTCAAGTTTCCCGCTTTCCTCAAGTTTCTGTAATACCCGACCGATGTTCTGGTCCATATTGTCAATCATTGCCGCGAAAACAGCCATCTCGAGGTCCAGGGAGTCTCTTTTTGCATCGTTAACTGATTCCCATGGATAATAATCCTTAAACTCATGTATAAATGGACTCCTGAACTTGTTAATATTTGAAGTTGGTTCACTGAGTTTCGTATTTTCTGTGATAATCCCCATTTCTTTCATTCGCGCGTATCTTTCTTCCCTTAATTTGTCCCAACCCTTCAGATATTTGCGGCGATATTTTGCAATATCTTCCGGGCGTGCCTGGAGGGGATAATGGGGAGCATGATAGGGCAGGTAAAGGAAAAATGGTTCCGCTTCCTCAAATGCCTCATCCAGCCAATCCAGTGCGTAGTCTGTGATAAAGTCTGTCATATAAGCAGGCTGCTTTTGTTGCTCTATTTCAGCTGGAGTCAGTTTTTTACCATCAAGAAAGAATGGGTGCTTGAATTGTCCGGATGGAGGGACAAAGTATTCGGTATTTGCCCAGAACGTAAAGCACTTGTCAAAGGCATTTTCCCCGTAACAGTATTCAGGAACCCATTTATCGAAATGATCCTTCCCGGTCATTAGGGTCTGATAACCTGCATTCTTTGCCAGAGACGCGATATGAACCGCTCCATTTCCTCCTTTGTACAATCCCGTTAATAGAGAAGGTCTTGTCGGATTGCACTTTGCCATGTTATAATATGACCGAAACCGTAAACCCTGGGCTGCCAGGTAGTCAAGGTTGGGGGTTTCGATCTCACCCCCATAGCATCCTATATCCGAATAACCCAGGTCATCGGCCATGATCAGGATAATATTGGGCCTGGAGGGTTCCGAACAATTTTGTAATAAAAAGAACACAGCTAGAATAGATATAAAAAACAGCACTTTTTTCACAAGTATAAATTTTAGTTATAGTACTAATTTACAATATGTTATAAAATTTCGTTTTCTCTCAAGGTGATTAGTTGCCTCACATCATAATATTAATATAAATGGTGTTCGGCGAACCTTCATCATTATGCCTTTAGGCTTCGTTCTATACATATATCTTCTTTTGTCATTGCACCGCTGAAATTAAAATGCTCAATGATGAAGGTTTCATTGTATATTGATTTATAGCGAATTTAATTATTTGATTTTCAATGTTTAACCTTATTCATGCTGAATACCTGACATTGATCCTTTCTTCTGCGTTACTATCGATTTTGTTTTTATTCTTAAAAAAATAGGATTTTGCTATTTCAAACATACCCTATGTATATTACGTATGTCCGGAAAGGACTAGTATAATCCAATAATTGTCATCTCATTCCCCTTCAGTTTTGATGATGTCCTTCTCCTGATCGCCAGGATTCACCCTTCTTGTATTTTTATAGTAAACTCGCCGGCCATGAAACGCTCATAGTAGTACCAACCTTGTTCATTCAAGTAACCATAGGAATTGAAAAGATCAATACATGTATTAATTTCATACATCCATATTTAGGTACTTAAATCCTCAAAATTAGTGATTGTATTCTTGATAAATGGATGAAAACAGGTCTATTATGGATAAATAATTGGTCAATGGTGGGTGATCATCTTTGATTTATCATGAATGCAACTACGTTATTCGAATTACACTATCCTCTCTCATCAGTCTTTTTGCTGAGTAAGTGTTATCGATCGCTTTATCACTCGAAGACTGTTTTCCCACATAACCCATAAAGATGGTATGTACATTCATGGCTGCCTGTCTTAACTTATCCTCTTATTTACCAGCCATTAACCACCATGAAAAGACCGGTTGCAATCTTTGCCGGTCTGGCCTGTGCCTGCATCGCCAAACGGGATCGACCAGACCATGGACTACACCCTGGATATGGAGATCGCCAAAAGTGATATGG
>CAYOSB010000018.1:0-27087 GCA_964406495.1 uncultured Bacteroidaceae bacterium
TCCATCTCCCGGCCGCTTGCTCTTGGGCCAAAGGCGTACCGGGAATGACCATAACGCAGTCCCCTGGCAAGGGATTCAGTATACTACATTGAAGTGGAGCGGTATAATTCCACATTCGATTATGTGCTGGTTACTGAAGAAGACGCCTCCATCGCCACAGCTTATGGTGATACGCTGGAAGAACGGCTCAGGTACAAAGGCGATAAAGACATGTACCATTTCGCAGGTACAGCAGGGGATGTGGTCTCCATCCGGGGATTCCAGCCCGATTACCAGCTCTCAAAAGGATACTTCAGCCTGTGGGATGAGGAGGGAAAAGCGCTGGCATCCAGAGAGATTTCATACAATAATACTTCAAATGATTATGAGATCGTATATGATGTTTCCAACACTGGAAACTATTCACTTATAGTTGGAAGTCACCAGCAGGATACTGGAAGCTATCAAATCATTTTGCAGAAAATTACCCCGTTGGATATTCTTACGGAGGAGATCAGTGAAATGGAGGTTGAAGCTGGTCAAACATATTATGCAGCGTTTGAATTAGGAGAAAGCAAGTTGATGCATTTCTCCATACTGAGTGATAATGGATCCGGATATTTCCATCTCTGGGATGCTTTCGGTAACCGCCTGACGGAATTTTATGTAAACCGGGATATCCGGAGCGTCTACAGCGCCTCCTATACAGGATTGCTGGATGATGGAAGGTATTTCATACGCATCGATAATGAGAGCGCGAACCGGCTCTATCTGAACCTGCTGGAGCCAGCGACGCTGCAATTTAATGAAAAAGGGAAAGTTGCGTTCATTGATACCATACAACAACCCCTGCTAAGTAATGCCTATTCATTCAAAGGAAAAAAAGGGGACGGGATACACGGTATTCTGAAAAGGAATGCGGAAAAACCAGCTCCGGACGAACTGGAACTGTACTACTTCCGGACCACCGGTGCGGGAAGAACTTTTTATCCTGTCAGCAGGTCCGGTGAATATTATTCCCTGGATGAAAGTTTCTTGCATGAGACAGGAGCCAGGCTGTCCGCTGAATTTGATGACACGCTTTTTGTGGCGGTTGCTTTTGGCAGGACCACAGGTACGTACCATTTTGAATTCCACCAAGTGGATGCATCTGCTGATCTCAAAGTCGATGATGATTTTGCTGAATATCCTGCAGCACAGACCTCATCACATATAGCTGCAGGGTATGCCATCAGGGAACCGGGAACGCTGAATATTGCCAACGGGGAATATACATCCATGTTGCCCCTGAAAATCGAAAGTGACTATGTATCCCTTGTCGGCCAGGAAGAGGAAGGTGTCATCTTGCGCAACCTGTATAACCATTCGAGTAGTCCGGTTATAAACTTATACAGCGAAGGAGCTATTGTCAACAACCTCACGTTAACCTGCGGGAATGCCAATTATTATGCCATTGAGTCACTGTTCGGAGGAATTACGCTGGACCATATCCATATCAAACCTTTAGATGGCAACACTGAAGTGGCCGGTGGCATTAAAGGAGGCGGAGATGACATCACCGTTTCCAATATTACCATGACCCATTCTATCTGGGGAATCCAACTCGGTTCCAGTGGTGGATTAATAGAGAATTGCAGCCTGGTGACAAAAAACCGGGCTATAGAATTATCCGGGGATAACATTGTGATCAGGAACAACCAGATTGAGGTGACCAGCAGCAACCGTGCGATCGTCACACGTGCCGGATATGCATCGTCAGGAACACAGCTGGTTGAGGGGAATACGATCCATATGACACGTGAAGGATATTCCGACGGCAATGGGATCATTAACGTGGAGAATTTCACCCGGCCTGATTTTACAACCTCCACGGTAATACGGAACAATACGATCCATTCCGCCGGCAATAACGCTGCCTTCTTTCTTACTTTGGGGAATCCTCCCTCCACCATCACTGTCGAGAATAATTCTTATTACGGAACGGGGACCGGTGGAGGGAAAGCACTGGCACTTCAGGCCGGCAGAACCGATGGTGTATCATCGCTCTATATCCGGAACAATACATTCAGCGGACTCCGGAGTGAAAGCAGTATCATCCTGTATGGAGCAGAATATATCAATGCAGACCAAAGGTTTGCCATATACAACAATAACTTCCGGTTGGCCCCGGATGCGGAAACAACAGCGGACCTTTGCTTTGTGGAAGCACGTGCGAGCGGATATACGTTTGAGGATACATCAAGCTTTTATCTTGTTAACAATATTTTTACCGGAAACGGAAGTACCGCTTTGTTGAAATGCAGCGATGCATTCTCTGTGTATGCAGATTACAATACCGTGTATAATTTCAGCACGTATCTCGGGGGTGCGGGAACCATTATCGGAACCACGCATGATGTGACAGGTGATCCACTATACACGGATGACGACCTGCATGTGGGATCAACCAGTCCGGTCATCGACCAGGGTGCTGATCCATCCCTGTTCCAGGGAATTCCGACGACAGGCAAGGATGGAACAACCCGGCCACAGGGTACGGGATACGACATGGGAGCATATGAACAATAGCCGGGTTTTACTAAAGCAGTTGTCCAACCTGATTATACCTCGCACTGATCAAACAAATTATCAGGTTTGATGAACAGGGCCTGAAGACAGCGTGGTATTCTTATGCTTTTCTTGCGTTTTGGGTATTTTTTTCTAATTTGTATTCCAAATTATCCTGTCAGTCTATGGATCTTTCACTTCGTCCACAACAACGGCCCGAACAGCGGATGCACACAGTCACTATCGAGGAGATCCTTTCGCTCGGTGACCGTATGGATGATCGACGTCCACCCCTGGAGCATTATTTTTCTCCGACCCGGCGGGAGCAGTTTGAAAAAGAGTACATTCATTACCTGAATACACTGTTATTGGAGATCAAACACGGAAACCTGGACCTGGAGCGCTACCTGGTGTTTGTGCTCACTTTCCAGTTCATTGCGCCATTGCTTGGAATTCCTGCTGAAAGGGAACAGGGTCAATTCTTCAAGATACTGGAGCAGAAGTATGATGTGGAGGAGTTGGACATCAATCTGCATTTTTCCACCGATGAATATGTTGCACCACCCGGCATACTACAATCAACTGAAGCAGCGTCTCCTGGCGAGGAGGGTGGTGATGGGACCGGTTTTTATAACGGACAGGAGGAAGATGATCACACCGCGGAAACAGACGAAGTCTTTGCAACAGAGCGCCGGGGACAAAAAGATAAAAGTGCACCAGGCAGGGATAAAGATGGTCCGGACGGTTCAGGGAAGGGAAGTGGAATGGAAAATGAAAAGGATGATGCAAATGTGTTCGATACACAAATGATCAGGGAAAAAGAGGCATTAGAGGCATTCCGGAATGAGTTGGATGCCACCTGGGAAGGTCGGAGAGAAGTGAAATCAAGTGTGCAAAAGCGATTGAAACAGGATGGGATCCAGTCCATTATGAAATGGCAGCAGGAGAAGGATTTTCCTGAATTGGCCGAAGCATTTGGACGCAGTGTGGTGATCCCATCGTTCTTTTCATTCCGTGACAGGAAACTGCTGGAGTTCTACCGGAGCACCACGGAAGGCATTACCTACGAGGTAGCGGTTCCGGAATTACTGGGCGACTCCTGACACTATTTTGTCCGGTTACAGTAAAGTATGCACCTGGCATAACCAGTTGTTTTTTGGGTTGATATTCCAGGAACATCCGATGGTTATGAAAATAGATACCAGTGGTATTGATTTACATTGAGCGGGTTGTTTCAGCTACATCTAGGTATTGTAACTACTCTTCAGTGAGGTAGATTTTCGCAGGTGCTTCAACCCTTTCGAACCACATATCTAGGAAATCCGGAACTACCCTTGAGCCCACTCTTCCCGGGGAGTTGGTCAGGAAAGCGATACCGATACCTTCTTCGCGGCATACAGCCACCTCCGCGCGATAGCCGCTCACATAGCCGCCATGATAGGCCACCTGCCGTCCCTTGTATCCGATGATCCTCCAGCCCAGCCCGTAGTGCTTACTGTCCACCCGGTCCCATTGCCGCAGGTAGATCCAGCGCAGTGGGGAGATCACTTCAGGCGTGAATATGGAATCCACCGGGAAAGGTCCAAGCGCATGCGGATCCGGCCCGGTGAGGGCTGACAGGAATTTTCCCATGTCGGAGATGCTGGCATTGATTCCGGCAGCGGGATTGGTGCTGTAATACCTGTCGTTGGTCCGGATGCTTCGGTAGCCACTTCTGGTGCGTGCATGTGGAAGCGCTTTGTTGTTGTTCTTCAGAAATGGTTCATAACCTGCAGAAGCGTTCGCCATGCCCAGTGGCAAGAACATTTTCTCATTCAATAGCTGGTTGAAGCTTTTACCGGTGGACAGGTGCGCGATGGTGTCATACAGGCTGTACATCACATTCTGGTAGCTGTAGAGGATTCCGGGTGGTGCACTGATATTCACGCGGAACAGGCTGTCCATGATCTCGCTGAGGGGTACGTGGGCTTCTACAAGGTTATCATAAGCATGCGGTACGAGCCCGGAAGTATGGCTCAACAGGTGCCTGATGGTCAGGTTGTTGGTGTTTGACGTATCTTTTAGCATAAACCCGGGAAGATGATCGATCACCCTGTCGTCGAGTTGGAGGATCCCTTCGTTATCAAGTATCCTGGCAAGGGTTCCGGTCACAGGTTTCGAGACAGATGCGAGTCTGAAAATGGTATATGGATCCACAGCGTCTTGCGATCCTGCCTTTTTAAAACCATAGGGCTTCATGTAAGCGATCTCGCCATTGATGCTGATCACAGCGGCAGCTCCAACTGTTCCCGCACTGTCGAGCAGACCGGTAAGCAACGTATCGTAGTGCATTACCAGTGAATCTTCATGTGTAAGGACTTTCTCTGCCGGTGGTGCGATGATGGGCGCAGGTTCAGTTGCACCAGTATTGGCCTGGTACGTGAAAATAAAAAGTATAATGGTGATGGGCAGGATTGCCAGAATATATGTTGCCTTCTTCATGGGTATGCTTCTCCTCTCAAATGTGCTCCTTCTATCGCCGGGAATACGATTCCGTTGCAAACCTAATATTTATTTTTTTAAGGTTGTTTTCTATGCACGGAAAATTACCAACAATCATATGTTGAATTTCCGGTTTTATCCGGCCGATGATTTTGTTTGTTGAAAATTCTTTAATGTTCATCTAATGTGCTCCTTCTCCTGTTGCGACCTTCGGGTCGTTTTCTTAGTTTCGTAAAATATGACCAATGAGATGAGGAAATGAAGAGAAGGACCCCGGAGGAACGCATGAAACTTGCCCGCGAGAAGTTTTCAGGAGGATACAATTGTGCACAGTCGGTATTGACATCATTCAGTGATTTACTGGGAAAGGATGAACTGGACCTGAAACAGATCGCATCCGGTTTCGGGGGCGGTATGGGTAAATTGCAGATGACCTGCGGAGCGGTTACCGGTTCTTTCATGGTGTTCAGTCAGTATGCATCCATACATACGGACACCGACAAAGGGGCTAAGGAACTTTCGGAAGCCATGATCCGCGTATTCGAAAAGGAATATGTTGCAGCGAACGGATCACTGACCTGCCGGACCATCCTGGGTGTGGATTTGAATACGGACGAAGGGCTGAGGGTGGCGCGCGAAAAAGATCTTTTCGGGACCGTCTGTGTTGATGCTGTGGTCAGCGCAGTGAAACTCACCGACCGGATCATCAAAAAGTCAGAAGCACAGGGACACCTGCTCTGAACATCCGGTTTCACCTGCACTGAAGCGATTCATGCTTCAAATGCAAGTATAAAATCAGTGAGGTTGATATCACGTGGCAGATTGAGCTTTTTTCTGAGTTTGTATCGGTGATTCTCTACACCCCGGATAGATATCTTCATTAATGGTGCAATTTCTTTCGATGATAGATTCATCCTTAGGTAACTACATAACCTTAAGTCAGAATGTGTAAGTTGCGGATATTCCTTGATTAGTTTCTGCAGAAAAAATTCATGGGCCTCTTTCACATTCGTTTCAAAGATTTTCCAGTCATCTCCACTTGAGATGTTCTTATCTAACTTTGTTATAATATGATTGTAAAATTTGTCCGGATATCTTGTTCCCAGCTGGTATTTCTGATCTTTCAGAACTTCTTTCAGATGTAAAAGAAATTCATTTTTTTTAATAATGGACATTGTTGTGTTGGCGAGTTCCCTGGATTTAAAACTGAGTTCTGTTTGCAAATTTTGATTGCGCAGTTTAATGAGCTCTTGCTCATTCCTGTCCTGTTTCTTCTTTTCACGCTGCTTCACATTTTTGATAGATCTGGACCTGACAAAGGTAATCACGAATAGCAGCAACAGGGTATATAGGATCCATGCAATAACAGACCGGTACCAGGGTGACAGTACTTTAAATTCCAATTGTAGGGGAGCTGAAGTTTCCCCCCATATATTGATGGCTTTCACTTCCAATAAGTATTCTCCGTTTGGGATCCTGTTAAGTGTAAACTCTGCAGAGGGATCGGGATCACTCCACTCCGGTTGGAGTTCCGAAACCCTGTGCGTAAAGCTCTGGTAGGGAGAAGTATAATCCGGCAGAGTGAATTGCAGTCGTATGCTGTTTTTTGCGTATGGGATAATATATTCTTGCTGATCGAGTGGCAATGCAGACCATTCCCCAAATCTGCCTTTAAGACCTATTCTTCTTACTTTAAGCGAGTCAGTCAAACCAGCGAAGCGGCTCATATTTGAAGGATCCGCATCCAAATAGGCATACCCGTTTTCAAGGCAATAAATGGCACGGAATGTATCAACGGGAATAATGTTTTCATATCCGTCAATTACATGATAATCAAAAATTTCAGATGGGTATTCTTTAATAAGCTTTAAATCATGGAGGCCAAAATGGAAGAGACCCAATGATTTTTTTGTAATGAACCAATAATGATGTCCGGGCGCCTTAATAATTCGATGGGCTGAAGCAAAATGACCTAGCTCTGTGTTTAGTTGGTCATACGCAATAATCGAATCCCGAATGTCATCATAGGTAAACAATGCCGTACCCGTTGTAAAAACGATCCTGTTTTCAATTTTGAATACATTGATGCCATATTCCTGGTTGAAGACAGAATTCTTTCCATAATAGGTAACATTTGTTATACTATCCTGATCATCATTCAAATTCAATTTGTAAACACCCCTGCGCATATGCCCGGCCCACAAATGATTCAGGTGATCTGTCTCCAGATACCTGATCAGGTTGGAAAACCCTGCAATTCTGTGTGATATCATCCAATTTCCTGCCTCTTTTTTGTACATTAGAAGATCAGAATAGGTGGATTGAAAAAGGGTATTGATCCGGAAGGAATTCCTGGTAATATTAAATCCTCCGGATACATTAGATATTTTACGGAGCTTCATGTCTTTCAACGTGAATGTACCATCATTATGACCTATGAAAAGCCGGTCATCGTAAATCTTACAACTCCATACCTGGCTCTGGGTACCAGGTACAAGTTTGAACGAATCATCCTCCTCATCAAGGGGTTTCGCATATAATCCCTGGTTGGTCCCTAGGAAAAGATGGTTTTCAAATACAGCTGCTGAATATGTTGCACCAATTTCATTTACCTCTTGAATCTTGTAGGACAGGTCAGGATTGAGGTCAATGAATGACATACCACGGTCCAGTGCAACCCACAGATTACTTTTATATGGGATAATATCAAGCACAGTGTTGTTAAGCAGCCCAGCCTCCTCATTGATGTGAAATAAGAATTCACCGGAAGCAGAAAAAGCTGTCAGACCATCGAGTAGCGTTCCGATGACAATGGTGTCTTTTCCGATCAGTGTTCCCCTGTTCAATGTGTTTGTGATAAAATAATCTGTATGGTCAGTAAAAACAGGACGATAGCTTGATCCGTCGTATTCAAATACTCCCTGGCTGGCGGTACCTATCAACAGGTGATCCCGCTTCCATGGGACCAAAAACCGAACCAATTTATCCTCAAAGAATGCATCGGTGAGGTATGCTGTGGCCTGCCCTTTATTTATCCTGTAGATGCCACGGTCCCTGACATGTATTACCACCTGGTTATTTATTTTTGAAATTCTGTTTAGAAATCCTTCTGTTCGCACCACTTCAAATGTTCCATTGTGAAATATAAAAACGCCCTGGAAGGATTGGAAAAAAACCTCATTACCGAGGATAATGATGTTCCAGAATTCTTCATTGGTGGTAAAATGCACTTCCGCCAGTGGCGTTAGTGATGTGTATTCCAGGTTTCCGAGACTGTCCCATTTCCAGAATCCTATCTCCCGGTAACCGGCGGTATAAATTCTTCCGGTGACAGTATCCGATTTTACTGAACGGAGATTGTTGATCTGCGGGACCTGCATAAATTCCCAGCTCACACCGTCATATACCAGCATACCGGCATTATTAGCGATGTAAATATAGTGGTCCGGACCAATATCTGCCATCCAGTTTTGGTATTCAGCATTATAATCGTGCTTAGTGAAATTCCTGATTTTGACGGCAGGCGCCTGTGCCCCGACATTCAAAAAAACATTGCTTACTAAAATCAACAATGTGATCATATTGACGGGCCATCTTGAATATCTCGACAAGGAATTCGCCATTTCTTAACCAGTTATAATTGAAAATTATACAAAATACCTCAATAAACAACTCATTATTCCGTAAAAAATGCGCTGTGCATTCATTACATGTATCACAAATTAGAAACACTTAAATACATGAAAAACAGAGATATAAATAAATAAATATTTCTGATGGTGAGGTAAAAGTGTAATGTTATAGAGCATCTTTTATCACTGAAGCGTTCAAGGTGTAGCGCTATACTTTACTTGTTTTCTTTTAATCACGTATTTGTATGATGTTTTCATACTGATTCTTAGATACTTAATAATTCAGACTTTTGGGTCAGGTTTTGTAACCTGGTTCAAAAACGATTACTAAATAACTACTAACAAAATGCATTATGAAAAAAGTATTGTTATCGCTCCTGCTTACTTTCCTTTTCGCGGGGATATTGACTGCGCAGCAGAGAGAAATCGCAGGTGTTGTTAAAGATGCTGAGACCGGTGTGCCAATGATAGGTGTTAACGTAGTTATTAAGGGATCCAGCCAGGGGACGATTACTAACGCTGATGGTGAATTCTCCATCCTGGCGGAAACAGGTGATGTCTTGCAATTCAGCTATGTCGGTTATTTTAAAGAAGAGCGAACGGTGGGCACATCTGATGCAATCACTGTGGCGATGAAGGAAGATCTTCAATCCCTTGAAGAGGTCGTTGTGATCGGTTATGGCCAGGTGAAGAAAAGTGACCTGACGGGTTCTGTCAGTTCTCTGCGCGGAGAGGATCTTACCAAGGTGACCTCGGTGTCTCCTGAACAGGCCTTGCAGGGAAAGCTTGCAGGCGTCAGGGTAACCAGCAGCTCCGGTGAACCAGGAGCATCTCCCACAGTGCGAATTCGTGGCGTGGGAACATTTGGCACTCCCGACCCCATTTTTGTAGTCGATGGAGTGATCCTGGACAACATTTCTTTTCTGAATTCTTCTGATATTGCATCTATTGAAGTACTGAAAGACGCTTCTTCTACGGCGATGTATGGGTCACGAGGTGCTAATGGAGTCATCATCGTAACCACAAAATCCGGTCAGTTCAGGGACCGGGCTAAATTAAATTTCTCTGCCAATTATGAATTGCAGACCATTCAGAAATACATTGATATGCTGGATGCACGGGAATTTGCTCAGACGATCAATAAGATCCTCCCCGGAACATTCAATAATCTGAACCTCCTTGAAAATTATGACTGGCAACGGATGGTTTACCGCGACATTGCTCCGATGCAAAGTTATCAGTTGTCCGCCAGCGGAGGATCTGAGAAAAGCAGTTATTATGCTTCTGCCGGGTACTATAATCAGCAAGGGATCATACCCGGATCTGCATATGAACGGCTATCAATTAAACTAAATAACGATTACCTGTTGTCCAAAAACATCAAAATTGGTCATAACATCTCTGTTTCCAGTTTTGACAAGGAGAATACCCCAAATGTTGTTGCTTCCACCCTGCGAGCCTGGCCCACGGATCCGGCATATAATGAGGATGGATCTTTCTATGGCAACAGGGGAAACGGGAATCCGCTGGCTTCCATTGAATATACAAATAACAATTACAGTGGCCTGAGATCTGTGGGGAATTTCTACGGTGAACTCACTTTTTTGAGAGACTTTACCTTCAGGTCAAGTTTTGGATTCGATATCGAAGAGGCAGACGGGATCAATTTTACACCCATTTTCTTTGTTACTCCCCAACAAAACAATGACGAGACTAGATTAAGCAAAAACCACAACTCCCGCAGGGACTGGTTGTGGGAAAATACACTGAACTATCACCTTGAAACCGGAGATCATTCCATTGATGTGGTGGGAGGTTATACTGCGCAGGAAAGGAACAATGAGAGCCTGTCGGCGCAGGGCAGGAACTTGCTGAGAGAGGATATTCTTTTTCTCAATAATGACCTTACGGATATCCTCATAGGGAACAGCGGCGGAAAATGGTCAATGATCTCTTACCTGTTCAGGGCCAATTATGTATTGAAGAACAAGTACCTGTTTACCACTACCTTCAGGGCAGATGGTTCTTCGGCTTTTGCAGCAGAGAACCGCTGGGGATATTTCCCCTCGCTTGCTGCTGGGTGGCGACTTTCAGAGGAAAAATTTTTCGTATCTGACCTGGTCTCGAACTTTAAACTACGAGCCAGCTGGGGCATTGTAGGGAATGATAAAGTAGATACAAATGAACGATACACATTGGTGCAGAGTGAAATGGGTGCTGTATTCGGTGTTGAGGAAACCCTTTACCCCGGTTCTACTTATGCAAAATCCGGAAATCCAATGGTGAGGTGGGAAGAAGCGGTCCAGGCAGATGTAGGTGCCGAAATAGGACTGTGGAACAATAAATTCGTGCTGGAGATGGACTACTACCGCAAGCTAACACAGGACATTCTGATATTCCTGCCACAACCGGGACATACCGGGAATGGTTCTTTTACTTACACAAAATTCAACGCAGCAGACGTTCTGAATACCGGGTTTGAATTCTCACTTAACTGGAAGGATAATGTGGGAGAAATTTTTTACGAATTCAATGCGATTGGCTCAACTGTGCATAATGAGGTGATTAAACTCGGCGAAGATGTGGAGGCAGATAATGCCTTTCCTTTGGGTAACCTTGGCAACGGTCAGAATGTAAAGCGTGTTGCAGTTGGATTTCCGATTGGATATTTCTATGGTTACAACGTCATTGGCGTGTTTCAGAATGAAGAAGATTTGGAGTCTTATCCGCACTTGTCACTTACACAGGTTGGAGACTTCAAGTACGAGGATGTGGATGAAGATGGCGCCATCACTCCGGATGACCGCACCTTTCTTGGAACACCCACACCGGATTTTGTGTACGGCTTCAGCGGCAGTATGTCCTATAAGGGATTCGGTCTTTCACTCGATTTTCAGGGTGAACTTGGAAAGGAGATTTACGATGGTAAGGATGCCGTACGTGCCGGACAATATAATTACCAGCAGCGTGTAGCTGACGCCTGGGATGGCGAGGAATCCACGAATACAGAGCCCCGTGTTAGCTCATCTACCCTGAATTACAATCAATCAAGCTGGTTTGTATTCAACGGTTCCTACCTTCGATTAAGGAATGTCGTGCTCAGCTATGACCTCCCTTCTTCCTTTGCTGAAAGATTGAGACTTTCACAAGCCACGGTGTTCCTTCGCGGGACAAATGTATTTACCCTTACACAATATCCTGGTTATACTCCTGAAATAGGAGGCGATGTGTCGATGAACGGGATCGATACCGGAGTGTATCCAGTGACAAGTGTCTATGGAGCAGGATTGAATATTACTTTTTAATCATCTGAACTATGAAATTATTTAGAATAACCGCAGCATTCATTGTGTTGAGCATTCTTTCAGGATGTTCTGAGGAATTTCTTGAAAATCCCCCGCTTACAACCATAACGGATGAGACATACCCCACAACAGAACGGGATGCTTTTCTTGTTACGAACGCAGCATACAGTAACCTGAGGAACTGGTGGTACATGGGAGGGTATCCCCTGGCGGATATCATGTCGGACGATCAGACCAAGGGAAGTGAAGATGGTTCAAATCCTGATTTGCAGGCATTTGAGGAATTTACCTATTCCCCATCTGCATCCTATTTGCTATCCTGGTATCAAACTTATTACCAGTCCATCAGGTTTGCCAACATCGTGATCGAAAAAGTTCCGCCCATAGAAATGGATGAAGCACTGAAGGATCGGTATATTGCGGAAGCCAGGTTTCTCAGGGCATATACCTATTTTAACCTGGTCAGGTTATTCGGGGATCTGCCAAAAGTAACCGAAGTTGTAGCGCCCCGAACAATGCCACGCTCACCTGAATCAGAGATCTATAATGAGATCATCATTCCTGACCTGATGCATGCCGCAGCGGTTTTGCCCGAGCAGTCTGAATACAGTGCTGCCGACCTGGGAAGGGCGAGCAAAGGTGCTTCCAGGGCAATGTTGGCCAGGGTGTACCTGCACCTCGCTGAATTCGACAGTGTGGAAAAGTATACAATGGAAGTCATTGGTTCCGGGCAGTATTCCTTGGATCCGGATTTCAAACATGTATTTACTGTTGACGGACAGTTCGGATCAGGATCTGTTTTCGAACTGGGCGCGCTGCCCGGAGGAAGGGCACAAGGTGGGAACCAGTATGGCAATACCCAGGGTGTTCGAGGCACACCCAATTGGGGCTGGGGATTCGGCAGACCATCATGGGATTTTATTAATTCTTTTGAGCCTGATGATCCGCGGCTGGATGCTTCGGTAATCTTCCTGGGTGAAACAGTCGGAGGCACGTTGATTATCGGGAATAACAATACCACGGATACCACCTTTGTCGACGGTCAGATCGTTGAGATTGAATGCTATAATCAGAAAGTACAGATGGAAGGAGCCGAAGGCACACAAACAAACTTTGGATTCAACAGGCGACTGATCAGGTATGCCGATGTACTTCTTATGGCTGCAGAGGCCCTGAATGAAAATGATCAGCCCAACCAGGCACTGGAATACCTGGAAATGGTACGCGAAAGGGCACGCGGTGGGAACAATACAATTCTTCCGGAGATTACAGAAACGGACAAGGAACTATTAAGAAATATCATTTGGGAGGAACGCAGACATGAACTGGCTTTTGAGACCATCAGGTATTTCGACCTGATGCGCCAGGGACGCATGGCAGAAGTGCTTGAACCTTATGGTTTTGTTGCGGGCAGACACGAGATCCTTCCCATTCCGCAAACAGAGCTTGATCTTTCTGAAGGAAAAATGGAACAGAATCCACAATGGATTGAATAACTTAAATTATAAACTACTAATCTTTAAACAATGCGTAACATGAAAACATTAAATGGTTTAATCAGTATGATCCTGATAGCAGGATTTGCTTTCTTTTCGGGGTGTGACAAAACACCGGATACTTTTACCCTGGACAGCCTGACGGCAGATGGTATTGACCTGGCTGGAGTAACTTCAGCTACAGATGTGCCGGAAGATGCAGTGATCACGGCAGTCTTTTCGTATGACATTGATGAAGCTACCGTAACAAAGGACAATTTCAAGATTACCCTTACAGACGACGGATCAATGGTAGATTACACACTTGCTTCAAGCGGTATGGAAGTGACCATGACCCCCGTGGAGGGATGGCCTGCCGGGAGCCAGTTCACCATTGACCTATCTTCTGATATCATGGGCATGAACGAGGTGGCTTATGCAGGAAATTCACTTTCATTCAGGACTTCCGGTATCTTTGTTCCGCAAAAGGATTACCAGGTACTCTTCCTCAGTTTCGACAATGAAACCCTCGAAGACGAAGCCGGTGATCATACCGTTACCGAAGTTGAAACGCTTACCTATGAAACTGACCGTCGCGGAACTGCAGGTTCTGCTGCCTATTTCGATGGATTGGGTAATCTTGTTGAAATTGCAGAATCCAGTGACCTGATCAGTCCTTCCATTACCATCAGTACATGGTTTAAAACAGATATGGCCGATTATAATGGTGGTGATGGTACTGGGAGTCCACAAACCAGGTTTGTGTTTGGGCTGGGTGCAGAAAAGGGATACTTCCTGGAGATGGGACGTCGTTCAAATGATCCGACATCAGAAGGATTCGGTGAGATCTTCCTCAAAATGGCTACCAACCACGTGAATGTGGGGAACAATGCAGATGCAGTACCCGAAGCAACTGCCTGGACAGAGCTTAATTCACAGATCAATGTGAATTTCGAAGCAGGGGTTCAGGCAGGCTGGAGCTATGCCATCGATGAATTGAAAAACACGAATGATCCACTGAACAGAAGCTATCTTGCAGATATGATCATGGGAAAATGGACACATTTTGTATTGACCATCGATGCCGGTGCGCAAACAAAGACGATCTATATCAACGGTGTAAAAATGGGGACTTTCCAGTGGCACCAGGGTGATGCTGACTGGTTGTTCACAGACTTGAGTCTGAAAACGGAGAACAATGATGGAACACCCATGGAAGGACTCGAAGGATCCCTTGCACTGGGTTTTATTGGCTCATCTGCAAATGAGGCAACAGGCTGGGCCCTGTATGATACCCATCTGGCGAATCCTGCTGAAAGTAAAAAATTCTTTAAAGGAGCTATGGACCAGTTCCGTATCTTTAGTGTACCTCTGAACGACGCTGAGGTAGAGATGCTTTACGATAACGAAAAGTAGTTTTTTCAGCCATATAGGGAACCCCGGAAAGGGGTTCCCTTAATTTTCATTTGAACCGATGATATTCCCTGCGGCTATAATATTCCTTTGCCTGTTCCTGGGCTCATGCAAAGAAGATCCGCCAACAGAAACCGGAGAACTTCAGCTGGCATCTGTCAGCGTTGGTACGGAACAACTGTCTGTGAGCAAGGTGAATGTAAATCTTCCTTTTGATCAGCCTGTGGTCATCAGGTTTTCTCAGCGGCTGGATACGGCAACCGTGCAGGAAAACGTAGCACTATTAAGGGAAGATGTACATAAAACTGCGGTTGATTTCATTTATCTCGATAACAGCAAAACAATCTCATTATTACCAGTTGAAGATCTATTACAGAATGCAAGTTATACATTGCAGATCGGATCGGGTCTGAAAGGGGCCGGTGGAGAAACATTTCCCGGGATTGAGCTTACATTTATTACAAGATCAATGCCCCTTGATGTTTTACAGATTTTAGTAGATGAAAAACAATCTGAAAATGGGTCAAGGATTAAGGGTGTCTCTTTTACCCCGGAGATCAAAGTGCGATTTTCAACACCTGTCAGTGCAGAAACGTTGGGCAATTTTACTTCCCTGGCACTTGGCAGTCTGACATACGATCACCTGGTCAGTCAGGAAAATGACTCTGTCCTGATTGTGAATGTGCAGGAAAATTTACCCTATTACCGCAAATTCAGGTTTAGTATAAGTTCGGAACTGGGAAATACCATTGGGAAGGATTTTCCGGGAATCAGTTTGGAGTTTTATACCATGCTGGACAGTACTGATAAATTTTCGCATGTAACCGATCTGCAGTTGATGGATATTGTGCAGGAACAGACTTTTTCCTATTTCTGGGACTTTGCACATCCTGTCAGCGGACTGAACAGGGAAAGAAATACATCAGATCAGACTGTCACCTCGGGCGGATCCGGTTTTGGTGTGATGGCCATAATCGTAGGAATCGAGCGAGGATATATCAGCAGGTCTGAAGGCATGGCAAGATTAAGGAAGATCGTTGATTTCCTGGGACTGGCAGACCGGTTCCATGGTGCCTGGTCGCACTGGCTGTCGGGGAGTACAGGCGTTGTGATCCCATTCAGTGCAAAAGATGACGGGGGTGATCTCGTGGAGACTTCCTATATGGCCATGGGACTCATTACAGTAAGGCAGTACCTGGATATTGGGGATGCGACTGAATCAGCCCTGGCGGATGATATTAATGAACTCCTCGATGGGATCGAGTGGGACTGGTATACCCAGGGAGAGTATTCGCTTACCTGGCACTGGTCTCCAAATTATGGATTTGAAAAGAATCATAAGATCAGGGGCTGGAATGAGGCACTGATTACCTACGTGATGGCCGCAAGTTCAACAACCCACGGCATTTCTAGAGAAGTATACGAGCAGGGCTGGGGAGGGGGGTCCAACATGATCAACGGTGATGCGTTTTATGGGATCACCTTGCCGCTTGGCCGGGATTATGGCGGACCATTGTTTTTTGAGCAGTATTCATTTATCGGGCTAGATCCGAGAAACCTGTCTGACCAGTATGCCAATTACTGGCAGCAGGCTGTGAATCACACACTGATCAACAGGCAGCACTGCATTGTGAATCCAAACAATTATGTTGGCTACTCGGCGGATTGCTGGGGATTGACTGCCAGTGATGGGAACCAGGGGTATTCTGCGCATGCACCGCACAATGACAGGGGTGTAATCGCACCAACCGCTGCATTGTCTTCCATGCCCTTTACCCCTGAAGAATCAATGGCCGCCATGCGTCACTTTTATTACAAACTTGGTGACCGTACCTGGGGACCTTATGGATTCTATGATGCATTCAATGTCACCGCTGGCTGGTTTGGAACCTCGAACATCGCGATTGACCAGGGACCGATCATCCTGATGATCGAAAATTACAGGACCGGACTCCTCTGGAACTTGTTCATGTCAGCACCGGAAGTCCAGAATGGGCTCTCAAAACTGGGTTTTACATATTGATCTAAAGACTAATGATTATGAAAAAGTATCTTCTACTCCCATTTAGCTTGTTTATGAGCTTGCTCCTGGCACAATGCAGCGGCGGAAACAGCAAATCAGATGTACCAGGTGAAACCATTTCAAATGATTCTTTGCTGACACTGATCCAATATAAAACCTTCCAGTATTTCTGGGACGGGGCAGAACCAAATTCAGGCCTTGCCAGGGAACGGTACCATATGGATGGTGTTTATCCGCATAACGACAAACACGTGGTGACCAGCGGCGGGGGTGGATTTGGACTGATGGCGATACTGACTGCAATAGAGCGTGGATTCATCTCCCGGGAGAAAGGCGTTGAACGGTTGGAACGTATTGCCCGTTTCCTGGAAGATGCAGACAGATTCCATGGGGCTTGGTCGCACTGGATCAATGGTGAAACAGGTGAGGCAGTACCATTCAGTAAGAAAGATGATGGCGGGGATATTGTCGAAACCGCCTACATGGCACAGGCAATGATAACCGTAGTTGAGTACTTTCGGTATGGAAATGAACGGGAACGGATATTGTCAGCAAAGATGGATGAACTGTGGAAAGACATTGAATGGGATTGGTACCAGCAGGGGCAGGATGTGATGTACTGGCACTGGTCTCCAAATGTTGGATTTGAGAAAAATCACCGGATTACCGGGTATAATGAGTGCCTGATTACCTATGTTATGGGAGCAGCTTCGCCCGACCATCCGATTGATCCGGAAGCCTATCATAAAGGATGGGCAAGGGGAGGCGAAATCAGGAGTGATAGTGTTTATTTTGGGTTGCCACTTGAATTGGAACACAGGAATACTGAAAACGGAGGACCGCTGTTCTGGGCGCACTATTCATACCTGGGACTGAACCCAAAGAACCTGAAAGACAGGTATGCCGATTATTGGAGGCACAACCGAAACCATGTCCTGATCAATCGGCAATATTGTATTGAAAATCCGCTTGATTTTGAAGGATACGGGGAGGATTGCTGGGGATTAACATCCAGTTACTCTATACGAGATTACCGGAAAATGAAACAGGAAGGAGAACCTATACCCGATTATTCCGGAAAGGATCCCCAGGTTGGATACGCTGGCCATAAACCCGACCGTGACTATTCCGTGATTGCACCTACTGCTGCCCTCTCATCATTTCCATATGCACCCGCAGAATGCATGAAGGTGGCCAGGTTTCTCTATGAGGAATTGAGCGACGAGTTACTGGGTCCATATGGATTCTATGATGCATTTAGTCTTGAACATAACTGGTTCCCGAAAAAATACCTGGCGATCGACCAGGGCCCTGTCGTTGTGATGATCGAAAATTACAGATCCGGTCTTTTGTGGGATCTTTTTATGAAAAATTCTGATGTACAGCGCGGACTTGACCGGCTTGGATTTACTTACTAATGACATGATGAGAAATATTTTGACTTTTTTGTATGGGATTATGCTTGTGTTTGTTGGGTGCTCCCCAATGGCAGAAGACATTACCGGGCCTGTAACTGAAAACGAAAGGAGAGCAGATTCAGTACTGCAATTAATGACGCTAGATGAGAAAATCGGTCAGATGGTGTCATACACCAGCCACTGGGATGTCACGGGACCGGTTGTTTCCACTGATATTGAGAGGTATATCCGCGAAGGAATGTGTGGAGCCATATTTAACGCGCATGAAGTTTCATTTAACCGGGGACTGCAGGAACTTGCGGTGAATAAAACAAGACTCGGTATTCCGCTGCTGTTCGGATATGATGTGGTACATGGACACCGTACTATTTTTCCTATTCCCCTTGGAGCATCATCCAGCTGGGATCCCGAACTTATCGAACGTGCAGCAAGGGTTGCTGCCATAGAAGCAACAGCCTGTGGTGTCAACTGGACCTTTGCACCTATGGTGGATATCTCATTTGATCCGAGGTGGGGGCGTGTTGCTGAATCAGCCGGAGAGGACCCTTACCTGGCAAGTGTTATCGCACAGGCCAATGTACGCGGATTCCAGGGAAACGACCTGACAGCAGAAAATACATTGCTGGCCTGTATGAAACATTTCGCTGCATATGGTGCTCCCCAGGCGGGCCGGGACTATCACACTGTTGATATGTCAGACCGTGTACTGCGTGAATTCTACCTTCCACCTTTCAAATCGGCAGTTAATACAGGCGTTGCCTCAGCCATGACCTCGTTCAATGAATTGGATGGTATTCCTGCTACTGGCAGTAAATACCTTTTGACAGACATACTCCGCGAAGAATGGGGATTTGAAGGCTTCGTGGTAACCGATTACAACTCGATTGTTGAGATGATCGCGCATGGTGTGGCTGAAGACACTGCAAGGGCAGCAGAGCTTGCCGTTGAAGCCGGTGTAAATATGGATTTGCAAAGCTCGGCTTACAGAACGGCATTAAATGCACTGGTTAATTCCGGGCGTGTTAGCGAGGAGTTAATAGATAAGGCTGTATTCAGGATACTGGAGGCGAAGGTTAAACTCGGATTATTCGATGATCCTTACAAATACTTTAGCCTGGAGCGACAAAATAATCAGCTTTCAACACCTGAGCATCTCCAGGTGGCTTATGACCTGGCTGCTTCATCAATCGTTTTGCTGAAAAATGAAAACAGTATCCTACCGCTGGATAAGGGTACGAACATTGCCCTGATCGGACCCCATGCAACATTGCAAAGGGATCTTCTGGGATCCTGGATTGCTGATGGTAGATCGGGAAATCTCCAGACCATCAGGGAAGCAGTTGAACTGGTTAACGGCTCCGCCTCAACACGATATGCAAAAGGATGCTGGTTCGATGAAACCGATGAGAGTGGATTTGAGGAGGCCATTCGTGTAGCCCGGGATGCAGAGGTAATCCTGCTGGCCATGGGAGAATCCTGGCACTGGTCAGGTGAAGCTGCAAGCCGGACGAGTATCAGAATTCCTGAAATCCAGACAAAACTTATCAAAAAATTAAAAACACTCGGTAAACCGATGGTACTGGTGTTGCTGAATGGTCGCCCCCTTGAACTGGAAGAGGAAATTGAAATGGTGGATGCACTTGTGGAAGCTTGGTTCCCGGGGACAAAAGGTGCCAGGGCCATCGCCGATGTGCTCTTTGGCAATGTGAATCCTTCAGGTAAGCTTACCATGACCTTTCCCCGGAATATCGGTCAGGTACCCATTCACTACCATATGAAAAATACAGGCAGACCTATTGACCCGGAAGACCCTGACTATAAGTACACCTCACGTTATCTTGACAGCCCGAATGAACCCCTTTTTCCGTTTGGATTTGGATTGGGATATTCAGCATTTGAATATTCCGGACTATCACTTGATAAATACACGATGTTTCCGGGAGATTCGATCCGGGTGAGCTGTACCGTTCATAACACAGGTGATCGCGATGGATTCGAAACTGTTCAATTGTATATACGCGATCTGGTGGGTAGCGTGACCAGGCCCGTTAAGGAATTAAAGGATTTCAAAAAGGTTCTTGTTACTTCCGGAGAAAAAACAGAGGTCTCATTTATTATTTCTGACAAAGACCTGTCATTTTACCGTGCAGATATGACTTATGGTACAGAACCCGGAAATTTCAGCGTGTTTGTCGGAGGTAATTCCAGGGACCTCCTTAAGACAGAATTTATGCTTGCAAAGTAGTAGTAGTTAGTTTAGGTTAGTTCAATTTTGCGGGCCGGGCACCGGTACAAAACATACCGGTGCCTTGCTTTCAGTGCCTCTAGAAACAAACTGAGCCATGAATTATTTGCACGTTTGGATTCTCAGGGCCTGGATCCAGATCATCAGAAAGTCCGAAGCGCAGGGACACCTCCTCTGAACATCCGGTTTCACCTCCTCTGAACATCAAGGGACACTTGCTCTGAACATCCGGTTTCACCTGCTCTGAATATCCGGTTTCACCTCCTCTGAACATCCAGGGACGCTTGCTCTGAACATCCGGTTTCACCTCCTCTGGGCCTGGATCCGGATCATCAAAAAGTCAGAAGCACAGGGACACCTCCTCTGAACATCCGGATCCTACTGCTCTGAACACCCGTGGATACCTTCCCTGAACATTTAGGGAACTACCTTCCCTGAACATCCAGATCCACCTGCTCTGAGCATTATTATTACCGGCCCTTCCACAGTGATTTTCTGTAGAACCTCCGCCCCATTTGTGGAAATATTCCGCAACATCTTCACATTGACATATCTGCGTATATGCCGCGCATAGCGCTGCATCTCTGTGGTTTGGATAATCTGTTCTATTTGGCATGATTTTCCCGCATATCAGGCCAAAACAATTAAATATTATGCAAGATTATCACGAACCTACCAATGAATTAACAGCCGAAACAAGAGATTTTGTACGCGCCCTGACCTCGCTGAAGGAGGAAATCGAAGCCGTTGACTGGTATCAGCAACGTGTGGACGCTACCTCGGACAAACAACTCAAGAAAATTCTCGAACACAACCGCGACGAGGAGATCGAGCATGCCTGCATGGCGATCGAATGGCTGCGGCGTAACATGGACGGATGGGACGAAAACCTGAAGACCTACCTCTTCACTGAGAAGGACATCACCAAGGTGGAAGAGGGGTAGGGGAAAGCAGAGCCACAGAACCGCAAAACCGCAGCAGTGCATAAGTGCAGAACCGCAACAGAGCAAAAGTGCATTAGTGCAGAACTGTAAAACCGCAGTAGTGGAAAACCGCAAAATCGCAGAAGAGCAATGCTGTTGTTAGCACCGAGTCAGTGAATGAATAACAGATAAATACAGAACACATATGAATATTTTAAAAAAATCATTGGCACCGCTTACCGATAAAGCGTGGGAAGAGGTGTCGGAACAGGCAGACCGAATAACAAAAGAATACCTTACCGGGAGACAGATCGCGGATATTGACGGACCGAACGGACTGGAATATGGTGCGATCTCAACGGGAAGACTCACTATTCCGCCGAAACAACCAAAAAACGGCGTGAATTACGGCATCCGCGAGGTCATCCCCTTGCTGGAGATTCGCAAACCTTTTACGCTGGACCTGTGGGAGTTGGACAATGCCAGCAGGAATGCAGCGGACCTGGATCTGGAAAACCTGGAGCAGGCGGCCAAAGAGATCGCGGCCTTTGAAGACCGTGTATTCTACTATGGGTTCAAGGCGGTTAATGCACCCGGACTGATCAATGCACAGGAGGGCACCTCTGAAGATGCAGACCTGGATGCAGAGAAATTCACCCGGAAGGTGGCGGACCAGGTAGTGAAACTTCGTCAGCGTGCCGTGGAAGGCCCGTATTCACTGGTGCTTCCTGCAAATGCCTGGTCGAAACTGACCAGCCAGTCGGCCAATTACCCCGTGATCCAACAGCTGAAAGACATCATAGGTGTTCATGTGATCATTCACCATGAGAATAAGGATATCTTCCTGGTCAGTGAAAGGGGAGGCGATTTTGAACTCTCCATCGGACAGGATATCTCTATCGGCTATGATGGGCATGACAATGACAAGGTGAAACTTTATTTCACCGAATCGTTCATGTACCGCATTATCGGACCGGAGGCATTTACGGTCATGAAGCCTTTAGCGTAGGTAACAAAAAAAAACAGCAATATGGAAAAGCATAAGGTACAGATACTCGAAGTTTTCCCGGTGACACACGATGTGAAATGTTTCAGAACGGAGAAACCGGATGATTACACATTTGAACCTGGACAGGCAACAGAAGTGTTCCTGGACAGCGAGAAATGGAAGGACGAAGGTCGTCCTTTCACTTTCACCAACCAGCCGGAAGATGTTTATCTCGAATTTATTATCAAAGAGTATCCGGATCATGAAGGAGTGACGCGGGAAATCCATACGCTGAACCCGGGCGACCATCTCCTGGTCAGCGAAGTTTTTGGTGCCATCAAGTACAGTGGACCAGGACTGTTTATCGCTGGAGGAGCAGGCGTAACCCCTTTTATTTCTATTCTCAGGAGACTATACCAGGAGGATGCTACGGATCACAACAGCATGATATTCGCCAATCGCACCAGTGCCGATATCATCCTGCATGATGAGCTAAAGGACATATTAGGTGACCGGATGACGAATATTCTTTCGGATGAATCTTCGGACAAATACCGAAGTGGTATGGTGACAAGAGAGCTGATCGCAGACCACCTCAAACGACCGCATGAGAAGATTTACCTGTGCGGACCACCGCCCATGATGGATGCAGTTCACAAGCACCTTACCGAGCTGGAAATATCTGACGATTCCATCGTGGAAGAGGACCTCTGATCCAGCAGGTCGGGTGACGGAAAAAGGTAGAAGACGAGGAGACCGGAATGAAAATTTTATGAACAAGAAAAGCATACATGATGAACCGGGAAGAACAAAAGAAAATCTGGGAAAAGGAGAACCAGGAATGGCTGGATTCGATCAGTTATATTATTAAGCATGAAGGTCCCGAGCGGGCCAGGGAAATACTGAGACTCCAGTTGGAAAAAACGGTGGAGTCGGGGGTGGATCCCGCACTTTGCAGGGAAACACCCTACCTGAACACCATCAAGGCAGATCAGGAGGAGGAATATCCCGGCAACAGGAAACTGGAACGAAATATTAAGAGTATCGTACGCTGGAATGCCATGGCCATGGTGGTGCAGGCCAATAAACGCACAGAGGGTATCGGCGGGCATATCTCCACCTATGCATCGAGTGCCACGCTCTATGAAGTGGGTTTCAATCATTTTTTCCGGGGTCCTGACGGGGATGCACTTCCGGACATTGTGTATTTCCAGGGACACGGATCCCCGGGCATCTATGCCCGCTCCTATGTGGAGGGACGCATTGAAGAACAGAAAATGCACAATTTCAGGCGTGAGCTGGCAGAAGGGGGTGGGCTCTCCTCTTATCCACACCCCAGGCTTATGAAGGACTACTGGCAATTCCCGACGGTATCCATGGGACTGTCCCCGATCATGGCCATCTACCAGGCCAGGTACAATAAATACCTGCAGGACAAGGGCCAGATCGACCTGGGTGACCAGAAAGTATACGCTTTCCTGGGTGATGGTGAGATGGACGAACCGGAATCCATGGGTGCACTGACACTGGCATCCAGGGAAGAGCTTGATAATCTTGTATTTGTAATCAATTGCAACCTGCAACGGCTCGACGGACCGGTGCGGGGGAATGGTTCAATCATCAGGGAATTGAGCATGGCTTTTCGCGGTGCCGGCTGGAATGTGATCAAGGTACTGTGGGGATCCAACTGGGACCCGCTGTTCAAAAAAGACAAAAAGGGCGTGTTGACCAAGCGGATGAATGAACTGGTGGATGGAGAATTACAAAAATATTCCACGGCTGACGGCGCATATATCAGGGAACACTTTTTCGGCAAGAATGATGACCTGCTGGCATTGGTGGAAGATATGAGTGACGATGAGATCGTCAACCTGCAGCGCGGAGGTCATGATCCCGTGAAGGTGTACAATGCATATAAAGCAGCGCGGGAACACAAGGGTTCGCCTACCGTGATCCTTGCACAGACCATCAAAGGGTATGGTCTCGGTGAAGCTGGTGAAGGAAGGAACATCACCCACCAGCAGAAGAAACTGAATGAACAGGAACTGGAGCAGTTTCGCGGTCGCTTCAATGTGCCTGTCAGCGACGAAGATATTGCCAAAGCACCTTTTTTCCGACCCGACGAGGACAGCGAGGAGATGCAATACCTGAAAAAGCGTCGGGAGGAACTGGGAGGTTTTATCCCCGTAAGAAAAACGAAAGATCCGGATTTTGAAATGCCCGATGAGAAGATTTATGACGAATTCCTCGAGGGTTCCGGCGACCGCAAAGTGGCCACTACCATGGCGTATGTACGCCTGCTGTCGAAATTCCTCAAAGATGATAAGATCGGTAGTAAAGTGGTGCCCATTGTGCCGGACGAGTCCAGGACCTTCGGGATGGAATCACTGTTCAGGCAGTCGGGGATCTATGCACATGCAGGTCAGCTGTATGAACCAGTGGACAAGGACAGCCTGATGTATTATAAAGAAGCCAGGGATGGTGCCATCCTGGAGGAAGGGATCACCGAGGCCGGTTGCATGTCGTCATTTATTGCCGCAGGAACCTCCTATGCAACACATGGCATGTACAGTATTCCATTTTTCACCTATTATTCCATGTTCGGATTTCAGCGTGTTGGCGACCTGATATGGGCTGCTGCAGATGCCCGGGCCCGTGGTTTTATGATCGGTGGCACATCCGGACGTACCACGCTTGCGGGGGAAGGGCTGCAGCACCAGGACGGACACAGCCACATGCTGGCGATGACCGTACCCTGTGTACGGGCATACGATCCGGCCTATGCCTATGAGATGGCAGTGATCATTCAGCATGGAATGGAACAGATGTATAAAAAGGGCATGGACCTGATCTATTACATTACCGTGATGAATGAAAAGTACCAGATGCCCGCCCTTCCAAAGAGAAAGAATATACGGGAAGGAATTATCAGGGGAATGTATAAGCTGAAGACTTCAACCAAAAATAAACACAACCTGAACCTGCTGGGAAGCGGGGCGATACTTAACGAGGTGCTGGAAGCAGCAGAAATCCTGAAGAAAGACTACGATATCTACCCGGATATCTGGAGTGTTACCAGCTATAAACAGCTCTACGACGATGCCCGGAGTGTGGAGCGAATGAACCGCCTGAATGCCGGTAAGAAAAAGGAGAAAAGTTTTATTGAGGAGAATGTGGGGACTTCAACCGGGACATTTGTTGCTGCCACGGATTACCTCAAAGCGATTCCGCTGACAGTCAGTGATTGGTTCCCGGGATCTTTTACTGCCCTTGGGACCGATGGCTTCGGTATGAGCGAGGACCGTCCCGACCTTCGCGAATATTTCGAGGTGAATGCAAATCACATTGCCTTTGCAGCCCTGAACAGCTTGCATACACAGAAAAAAATAACGAAAAAAATACTTGATAAGGCCGCTGATGCATTGGGAATTGATGCCGGGAAAAGGTACCCTGAAATATGCTGACCATAGTTTACAATGATTCATTATGTCCCGGAACTGTAACATAACATTGAATTGAGCTTGCGATTTTTCAGAATGGTAAGTTCCAGTCAACGAACAATAATAAACAGACGAACATGAAAAAGGAAATTAAAATACCGGATATTGCTGAAAATGTTGATGAAGGTGTGATCGGGAGAATCCTTGTGAGTAAAGGCGACCAGGTAAAAGAAGATCAGCCCGTTGTGGAGGTGGAAACAGACAAAGCCGCAACGGATATCCCTTCTCCATACACTGGCACCATTGATGAGATCAAAGTTGAGGAAGGGGACGAAGTGACAGTGGACCAGGTGATCATGATTGTCGAAGTAAAAGACGATGGAGATGGAGATGCGGATACGGATGAAAAAGACGATGATAAAGCTGATCAGGCGGAGGAAGGCACAGAGAAGAAGAAGGAACAGGATGATGAAGGAGGAGAAGATACAGCTGGAGAGGAGACCGAAGCAGAGGAATCAGGTAAGAAGGAAAAGGCCGAATCCGGCGAAGGAGAAAGTGAGAAGGATGAGGATGATGAAGAAGCACCCGGAAAAGAGGATGAAGGAATTGATGAAGATTCGGAAGAACCGGGGGAATCCGAAGAAGCGGATAAGGAGGATGGTGAAGATGAAGCGCCTGGTGAGGATGAGGAACAGAAAAAAGATGAGGCTGAGAAACAGCCAGCCGCTTCTGGTCAGAAAACTGCAGGAGAGGACATCCCGGCAGCACCTTCTGTGCGCAGGATGGCCCGGGAAGCGGGCGTTGACATTTCAGAAATAAAAGGCAGCGGACCTGGCAGCAGGATCACCGCGGAGGATATAGAAGCTGCAAAGGAAACCACAAAAAAAGAGGGTGAGAAAAAGAAAGGAGCCAAACCTTCCGGTGAAAAGAAAAAAGCTGGTGCTGCGGATAGAGAAAGTGCCATTGAACTTCCGGATTTTTCAAAGTGGGGAGAGACGAAGAAGGAGAAGATGAACACCGTCCGGAAGATCACTGCGCGAACCATGACTGCTTCCTGGCAGCAGATCCCGCAGGTCACACAATTCGACGAGGCGGATATTACAGATATTGAAGCCTTCAGGCAGCAGCACAAAGACGACTATGAGAAGCAGGGAGGGAAACTTACCGTGACAGCCATCCTGCTCAAAATCGCCGCATTTGCATTGCAGAAATTTCCAC
>CAYOSB010000018.1:27097-30068 GCA_964406495.1 uncultured Bacteroidaceae bacterium
AGCATAGATACATCTGACAATACCCTGGTGATGAAACAATACATCAATATTGGAGTAGCGGTGGATACGGACAAGGGACTGATCGTGCCGGTGATCAGGGACACGGATAAAAAATCTCTGGCAGATATTTCAGTGGAGACCGTTGAACTGGCGAAGAAGGCCAGGGAAAACGAGATTTCGTCAGAGGAGCTCCAGGGAGGTAATTTCACGATTTCCAACCTCGGCGGGATCGGTGGAACAGGATTTACACCCATTGTATATGCTCCCCAGGTTGCAATCCTGGGCGTTTCAAAGGCATCATACAAGCAGGTTTTTATGGACGATAGGTTTCAGCAACGACTGGTATTGCCGCTTTCTGTGACCTATGACCACCGGGTGATTGACGGAGCCGACGGAGCCAGGTTCCTGAAGTGGATCTGTGATGTGCTGGAAGATCCGTATGCCTTGCTTATGTAAAACAGTTGAAAATAGAGGACGATCCATGGCGAATAAAGAAAAGAACAGGAATAATCAACAGGATAAAAAAGAACTGGTCGTAATCGGCGCAGGACCAGGAGGATATCGTGCGGCTTTTATGGCAGCAGATCTCGGTATGGAGGTGACGCTGATCGACAAGGAAGAAAAGCCAGGGGGAGAATGCCTCTACCGGGGTTGCATTCCCACGAAAGCTCTGCTGCATGCAGTGAAGCTGAAAGATGCGGCAACTTCTGCTGACCCGATGGGGATCAGTTTTTCGGCGCCGGACCTGGATGTGGATAAAATGTCTGCCTGGAAACAAGGAGTAATCGATCAACTTACCGGCGGGCTGGCAGGACTGGTCAAGGGAAGAAAGATTGAATACCTCCGGGGGACGGCAACGTTCAGCAGCGACCATACCATTGTATTCGAAGATACTTCCGGTAAGACCCGGGAGTTGCCGTTCGAGCAGGCAATCATCGCCACAGGAGCCACACCCATCCGGTTAAAGGGACTGGAGCCGGACGGTGACAGGATCATGGGCTCCGAAGCTGCACTGGAATTGAAAAATATTTCCGGAAAACTACTGGTAGTAGGTGGAGGATACATTGGCCTGGAAATGGCGGCCATCTACCATGGACTTGGATCTGAGGTATCCATTGTGGAGCTTACCGATGGGTTCATGCCCGGGACGGACCGCGACCTTGTGAAAACATTCAACAGGTCCGCGAAAGCCATTTTTAACGATATTTTCCTCGAAACAAGCGTGAAAGAGGTAAAAAAGAATAAAACCAACCTGCGCGTTACTTTCGAAGGCAGGGATGACAGATTCAGCAAGAGTTACGATCAAATACTGGTGGCTGTTGGTGAACAACCTGACCATGAAAAACTGGAACTTGAAAATACCGGGGTGGAAACAGATGAGAAGGGATTCATTCAAGTGGATGACCGTCAACGTACTTCTGTATCAAATATATACGCCATCGGCGATGTGGCTGGTGGTCCTTTGCTGGCACATAAGGCGATGTACGAAGGGAAGGTTGCAGCCGAAGTTGCCTCCGGGAAGGATGTTGTCAACGATGCCCGGGTGATTCCGGGAGTAGTATATACTGAGCCGGAGATCGCATTTTGCGGACTGACAGAGACAGCGGCAAAAGAGGAAGATCGCGCCTATGAGAAAGTAAAATTTCCCTGGGCCGCATCCGGTCGCGCAGTTGCCATGAACGAGAAATATGGATTCACAAAATTGCTTGTGGACCCGGAAAGTGAGCGGATCCTGGGTGCCGGAATCGTGGGGAAAGATGCCGGGGACTTAATATCAGAACTCGCATTAGCCATAGAAATGGGAGCAACAGCAACCGACCTGGCACTTACAATTCATCCACATCCCACACTTTCGGAGACGATCATGGAGGCAGCTGAGATGTACCTTGGCACCCCGGGACATACAATGAATAAGAAATAATTACATAGTATACCAACATGAAAACAATTATTATCAGCGACATCGGGGGAAAAGACAAGAGTATCATCCCTTTCGGGCTGCATATGGGTAAACACAATGAAACCGAAGTGATGATCCACCATATCATCGACCCGCGTATGCACCAGGGTACAGCAACACCCTATGCCGATTCCCAGTCGATCACACCCGGGAAAAAGTTGTCCCACGAAGAGATCTTCGAACGCGAAAAAAATTATGCGAAAAAGCAACTGGACAAGCTGCTCAGTGCAGAAGCATCCAGGTTGGATTATCCGCTGAAATACGACACTTCGGTGGAGGTGGAGTCAGTGGACCTCAGACTGCAAAAGATCCTTTCAGAAGACAAAGAGGATCTTTGCGTAGCAAGCATGGTTCCTGACAATTCCATGATCAGTGATCTTGCCGAACTCCTGGAGATCATTGGTAAGGTTGAAATTCCTTTCTTGCTTATTCCCCCGGGCTATGATTTCAGGGAGCCTGCAGAGATTGCACTTGTTACCGATTATTCCGAGGGATCCTATGAACCCGTCAAGCGCGCGCTGTCATGGTTTGATGCATTTCCGATGATTGTTAAGGCATTCGATATCGCATCGGATTCTGAGATGAAGAAAAAAGAAAACCAACGGGAGTTGTGGGAGCATGAATTGAATAGTTTCGCCACAGCATCCATGATGCTTGATACAAAGATTTTATTAGGCAGGAAAAGCAAGGATAATATATTGGCGCAGATCAGGAAAAGCACAGCCACGCTTGCGATGTTTCCCCGCGATATTTTCAAAATAAAAGGCATCCAGTTGAAGAAAAGTGCCGACAGGAAGAAATTCCTGAATGCACTTGAGATGCCTGTCATTTTATATTAAATCTATCAAATTTAGCATTACGAACCCTTAAAATCTAACATTATGACATTTGTTTCAATCGCATTATCCGTTGTATTTGCACTATTGTTTTCTGCCATCCTTGTGTATGGGTTCAGTCGCAGGACAACAGGACCGTTTGATGGTATGCTGTTCCTGTTCCTGATTATCTTTA
>CAYOSB010000019.1:0-3610 GCA_964406495.1 uncultured Bacteroidaceae bacterium
CGTAAGCAGTGACCTGTCGTACTGCAATGAATTTGACTTGAAACGCTGGCTGAAATCCAGGCTGGCCTGGAGATCATTTGTAATATCTTTACTTATATCAGCCTCCCACCAGGTACGAAAATCCTGTTGCTGACCAACAGCTTTCGGGGAAACCACCGACAGCAGTAGCATGAAAACTACAAAAACCCCGGGTTTCACCCGAATGATTGAAGAAACACTCATACCTGATAATTATTCACTCCGGGTTTCGTACTTATATTCCTTTCTCTTCACCAGCCTGTCCTTGTGGTCGTAATATTTCTTTTCCACCACCAGCCCATCTTTATAGATCCATTCGATGCGCTCTTCCTGCCCTCCCCGGACGTTGATCGTGGTTTCCTCCACCTTGTTGCCTGCGGCATCATACTTGTATTTCATCCATTCCCTGATATCACCCTCCTTGTTCATCTCCTTCTCCTCGATCATATTGCCGTTGGCATCGTAACGCTCGATCCTCTCAACCACCGGATCCTTCAATCCCTCTTCAATGAAGTATTCGTAGACCGTCTGGCTGACTATGTTTTTCTTTCGTATGATCTCTTCGCTTTGTGCAAATAAAAATGCAGGCACAAATAGCAACACATACACCGGTATAAATTTGTTCCAATTCATGGCAATAATAATTATAGTTGCTCAATGGTGATCATCCCGAGATCAATTTCCTGCAGATCTTCAGTGATCGTAACGTTCCTTTGCTCGACCCGGTCCTGCGTCGCCCCGGTGACATCTTCTGAATATACAAATACTTCGTAGTCGCCCGGGATCAGGTTCCGGAACTCAAAGTATCCATTATAATCCGTGCGAATCCGCTCATCATAGAATTCGTGATCGCCATACCGCAGGTACACTTCCTGTTCCTGCGCAAACGAGGTATCCTTCACCTCCAGGAACGGGTATACAGAACTGTTTCTATAATTGATGAGCCTGACGACCCCATAGATCTTTGCCGATCCGTCATCGAAGTCAAGTACTTCTATCCTGTATAACGTATCAAGATCCAGGTCCTCACCGGCTTCCAGTTCAACTTCAGTAGTGATCACGTTTTCCACTTCACCGCTGTAGGCAGTATCGATGGAGCTATAATACACGCTATATGTTCCGGGCTTCAGGAAAGGAAACTCAAATGACCCTGTTGCACTGGTTTCGACCCTGTCACCCACATTTTCATTGTCGCCGAACAGCAGGAACACTTCCTCATCCACAGCAGGAGCTTCGCGAATGATCATAGAGTAGTCGTCATTGTAAAACTTTGTAATCACTTTCCCTGTGATCCGGGAAGATCCGCCATAGCCTTCTTCCTGCTCACAACCGGCCAGGACCACCAGGGCCACAATGGTTATGAGATTTAAAAAATTCCCGAAATATGTGCGCTTCATCAAAATCAAATTTTTTCCGCTTTTGGAGTTCGTAAAAGTAATAAAAATAGCCAACTAAACTTAACGATTCCTTAACATGAGGTTAATTAACAATAACGAATTTCACCCGCTGTTGAATGTGACTTCAGGGTTACCTACAAACTTTTTTAGCTTCAACTTGTTAATCAATTCAAAGCATGAACAGTGTTAACATTCCCTGTTCCAAATACGCCGGTTCAATGGCACAACCTGTTGCATGATATGCGACGTTTTTCTTAACTTGTTGAACAAATCGACAAAATGTAAACCACAACCCAAAAACCAAAAAAAAATGAAAAAATTCATCCCATTTATTGTACTCCTGGTCTTTCTCTGGTCATGCCAGACCAAATCATCCAATGAAAATCAGGCAGAACCTGACCCCATCACTTTTTCGCTCAACGAATTATGGGCTACGGACACCATCATGAAAACTCCCGAATCTGTGCTGTATGATGCGAAAAGAGGTGTACTTTATGTTGCCAACATGAACCGCACCGAGGAAGGAGATGATACAGGCTTTATTTCCAGGCTTGATACAGATGGTACAGTGATCGATATGTACTGGATCGACGGCCTGAATGAACCCAGGGGTATGGGCATTCATGGTGACCTGCTGTTTGCGACTGATAACGACAGGCTGCTGATCATCGATATCGAAAAAGGAGAAGTGCAAAAAATGATACCGGTGGAAGGCGCAGTGTTCCTGAATGACCTTGCTATCGCTGATGACGGTACCATTTACTTTTCCGACAGTCGCGCCAATAAAGTCCAGACCTACAAGGATGGTGAGATCACCGACTGGATCCCTGAGATCGAAGGCCCCAACGGCCTGTTCGACGTAGGTGAAGAGATGCTCGTTGGCGCCCAGGGTGACGGTGAAGTTCGGTTGGTCAACAAAGAATCGGGCGAACACGAAGTGCTGGCCACGGGCGTAAGAGTTGATGGTATCGAATATACTGGCATCGACGATTATTATATCATTTCCGAATGGAAGGGAGTGATCCATATGATTGGCAACGACACCATCCAGAAATTACTGGACACGGAAGCCCAGGAAAAGAATACAGCGGACCTCGGCTTTAACATGGACAAGAAGGTTGTATATGTACCGACTTTCTTCGACAACCGGGTAGTTGCGTATCAGCTTGAAATAGAGGAGTAAAAAAGGGAAATTCATTTCTTCTCTCCGAACAGGCCAGCCATCCCGGAGAAAAATAGCGCGATTACTAACCATGAAACCCG
Source organism: uncultured Bacteroidaceae bacterium (assembly GCA_964406495.1). Lineage (GTDB taxonomy): Bacteria > Bacteroidota > Bacteroidia > Bacteroidales > M55B112. Next base: position 2,679 of record CAYOSB010000019.1, read on the forward strand.
GGAAGGGAGGATCCTGTCATCAATCCTTCCCTGGCCAATGGTTGCTGCTTATCGCTCAAAAACAACCTCAATGGTGTTATAATAGATCGTTGTCGTGGATTCAAAACCTGAATCGGTACCGACAATGATCCATACTTCCCCATTGCTGTCAGTGGTTACCCTGAAACGTTCATCATTACTGACCGTTTTCAGGGTATAAACATCCTGGTCTGTATCGTTGGAGAAATCACCAAGTACGATCATATCATCCCCCCCAAGGCTCTGACCGCCTTTATCGATATTCATCCGGTAATAGCCCATATTGTCTTCTTCCGGTACCGGTTCCCTGTTCACAGCGCCGGCTTTGATCCAGACCGATTCTCCGGGACTTCCCCCGACACCAAACAGACCATCCGGAACATCAGAGGCAAATTGAATTGTAAACGTCACATCGTAACGTTTGTTGGGTTCAAGACCTTCTGCTTTCTTCTTTGTGAACATGAACAAATCATCGCTCATATTGGTGCCTGATAATTTCAAGGCTCCCATCGTTGTATCCAGCGGCTGGGGAAGCATTTCATATGTAAATGTAAGCTCATAATCATCAGCCTCACCTACCGGATAATCGGCAAAATCACCGATCCACCCCTCAGCGGACTCCTCAAAATCCCAACTATAATTCATGACACCCTGCCCGTCTCTCTCGCAAGAGACCGTCGCAGCCAGGATAATTCCTGCAAATATTGCACTTCTAATCATATCATTTAAGCTTTAAATACAACATCAAATTCACCATCTTATATTAGATAATCGTGCCAGAAAGCAGGATCTCCCGAAAGCAGGACTCCAGGGGCATCAATGAATACGATGGCAGGTAGTATTGTGTAAAATGATCCACTCATCCGTGGAAGAATATGAACCTTTTGGCTCGAATGGGTATTGGGGATTACTGG
>CAYOSB010000019.1:3710-29549 GCA_964406495.1 uncultured Bacteroidaceae bacterium
CGTGATCCTTTCCCCAAATACCCAATTGGCATTTGGGGGATTACTGGCGTGATCCTTTCCCCAAATACCCAATTGGCATTTGGGGGATTACTGGCGTGATCCCCAATGGGGAGGTCCTGCAATCATTCCAACGACCTGTTCGCTATGCTCACAGGTTCTTTTTTATTTGTCCTCATCCATCTTCAAGCAAAGCTTGAGATGGATTTCGCTCAAATAAAAAACCCGGTCGGAGACCGGGTCGTTGGAATGATTGCGGTGAGGGGGGGATTCGAACCCCCGGTACCCTAATCGAGTACGCCAGTTTAGCAAACTGGTGGATTAAGCCACTCTCCCACCTCACCGGAAGTTTGCTTAAAGCACGACAAAAATATAAAATATCATTCAATTGGCGTAAATAAGCCTGTATAATTTTGCCCTTTGCATCATTTTAACCGGGAAACTGTCAGCTACACTCATTTTCCAGGATCGCCAGGCGATACTTTTAACAAGCTTCTCACGCACTCCGCTGTATCAAACTTTTTTACACCCCAAAGATCGAACTTTATGTGTATTTAAATGTTCTAAAAACACCTTCCAACAATTTCCATAACCAAACAACGCTCATAATGAAAAAAATTTTCCTGGCACTGGGGTTTTCACTGTTTTTTATATCAGTTAGCAACGCTCAGCACAGCAGCAGCCAGCGGATACCGCTCATCGGTACACAGGCCCCTTCATTTAAGGCACCATCAACGAATGGACCAATACATTTTCCAGCCGATTTCCAGGGAAAATGGAAGATCATCTTTGCGCATCCGCGGGATTTTACGCCCGTTTGCTCCTCTGAGATCCTGGACCTGGCGTATCACCAGCAGGATTTTAAAGACCTCAATACACAGGTACTTGTGCTTTCCGTGGACCGCATGGTCTCACATCGCAGCTGGAAAGCGGACCTCGAAAGCATTGATTTCAGGGGCAGGGGAAAAGTAAATATTGAATTTCCCCTGGTGGTGGATAGCAGCTATTCAATCTCCTATAAATACGGTATGGTGGATCCGCAAACAAGGACAGGGCAGAGTGTGCGCGGTGTATTTTTTATTGATCCTGAAAATACGGTCAGGGCGTTCCAGTTCTATCCAAATGAGGTCGGAAGAAACACCAGCGAGATCATCCGGACCCTTCAAGCGCTTCAGGCACACGACAGGATTGGTGATATCGTCCTCCCGGTCAACTGGGAACCTGGTGATGACTATATGAAAGTAAACCTCACGCCGGATGACAAAAAGGAACTGCACGAGGAGGACCCGGATGTATACTACATCAACTGGTATATGATATATAAGAAAAGTGAAGTGTCAGAAAAAGAATAAGCACAAGAAAAAGAACAAATAACAGCGAAACCAGACAAGCCAAAAAAAAACTCATGAAATTCCCGCATATTTCCATTCTTGCAATCACCCTGACGATTATTCAAACAGCTAATGTTCATTCCCAGGATAAACAGTCCCTGGTTACCGGATATTTGCTGAATCCTTCCAATGAACCTGCCGAGTATTCTACAGTTGTACTCACCAACCAGGATACGGTATTCATGAAAGGAACCCTCAGCGGTCCGGATGGGAGTTTTGTTTTCAATTCGCTGGGCGCCGGAACCTACCACATCCTGGTGCGCAATGTGGAATTCAGCACATGGGTTTCCGAACCGATTGTGCTGAATGGGGCGGATCGTGCCGAATTTGAGACAATCCGTCTTGAAGCAAAGATCAATGACCTGGAAGAGGTCGTAATTAAGGGCGAAAAAGCAATGGTGGAGGTCCATGCAGACAAAATGGTATATAATGTATCTGCAAGCGCCAATGCCACGGGAAACAATGCATTGGAACTCATAGGTAAATCTCCCGGCGTGGTGATCGACCTGGATAAGAATATCATTCTCCAGGGAAAATCAGGCGTACAGATCTATATCAATGGCAGGCCGTCCAGGATCTCAGGATCCGATCTCAGCAATATGCTTGAATCCATGCCCTCGGAAGAGATTGAATCCATCGAACTAATCACCAATCCATCGGCAAAATACGATGCCGAGGGAACAGCAGGGATCATAAATATCATCATGAAGAAAAACCCTAATACAGGTTTCAACGGTAGTTTGCGCGGGAATTATTCAAAAGGTGAACGCAGTCGGAGTGATGCAGGGACCAGCCTGAACTACAGCAATGGGAAAGTCAATATATTCTCCAGCATCAACGTTTCGCAAAACAATTACCTCATGACCGACGAATCTGTCAAAGAAAGAGACAGGTTCATACTCGATGAGACATCCTATAGTCCAACGGACCGCCAGGGCCTCAACGTCTCCGCGGGAATGGACTACCAGTTGAGCAATGAGCACAGCATCGGTTTTGATGCACGCATATTGCTCGGAGAAAGAATGGCACGAGACAACAGCACAACTATCATTAAAGACAAAAGCGGCGTAGTGGATACCGAACGGTTGGAGGCCATGTCAATTGAGGACGGAACAAGTACCAACATCAACTCCAACCTGCATTATGCCTTCAAACCCAACCGGAGTACCACATTTTCAGCCGACATCAGCTACGGTACATTCTCGAGGGGAAATTACACACAGCAGCCGAACAGTTATTTCTCCGAACAAGGAGATATGTTGTTGCGTACTGTGGACAGTGACTACGACACCCAAACAGAAATCGACATTTTCTCTGCAAAGGCTGACTATGAGCGACAGATCAATCAGATCACCATCTCGGCAGGAGCAAAATATTCCTACATCAATACAGATAACAGCCTGGCTACTTATGATATCGTGAATGATAACCCGGTATTGAATGTTGATCAGAGTAATGATTTTAACTATCTTGAACAGGTTACCGCAGCGTATGCGATTTTCAATGCGCGGCTCAACCCGCGAATCACCATGAATGCCGGTTTACGGGTCGAGAATACTTCTTCACTTGGTGAACTGGTAAGTAGCAATCCCGGTCCGGACGATGTGGTACCACGCAATTACACCAGTTTTTTTCCAAATTTAAGCCTTGCTTACAATGACCAGGAAAAACATGCCCTGAACCTGAGTTTCGGCCGAAGAATTACCCGTCCAAATTACCAAAATCTCAATCCTTTCGAATGGAAAACCAGTGAACTTTCTGCCTGGCGTGGAAATCCTTTCCTGGAACCCAATTACATAGAAAATTACCAGGTAAGCTACTCATTCAAACGAAAGCTGGTAATCTCCAATACATTCAGCGTAACCCATAACTATTTTGCAAATGTCTTTTTTACAGACGGAGAAAAAGGAGATGTGTTGGGGCCACAGAACATGGACAAAGTTCTTAACAACGCCTTCTCAGTCAGCTATCCGTTGAAAGTGACAAAATGGTGGGAATTCTCAACCTTTTTCATCTACAACAATGTAAGTTATAGTGGCGATATTAAAGGTACGGTGATTGACCTGGATGCCAACATATTCAATTTCAGGTTACAGAATAATTTCAGGCTGCCCCTGGACATCCGTATGGAGTTATCCGCCTTTTACAATTCGCCATTTATCTGGGGCGGTACCGTGAATGTGGATGGCTACTACCGCATTGATATGGGATTGAGAAGGTCCTTTTTCAGCGACCGGCTCATGCTGCAGGCTTCGGTGAATGACCTGTTCGACACCGGAAGTGACTACTATTATGAAAGCGATTACGGAGGCATCATTGTCGATGGGGTCATCTCATTCGACGGCAGGAGGTTCGCTGTTGGCGCTACCTACAATTTCGGCAACCAGAAGCTGAAAACCCGTAAGCGCAAATCAGCGCTTGAAGAGGAATTGCAACGTATTTCGGATTAAAAGCCGGGGAATGGTTCTTTGGTTTTCAATTTTCAGGGTAAATTCATTTATTCCATCGTACGCACGTGGTACTTTAATGCTGACATCAACTTCTTTTTGTGTTGAATAACTGGGATTGAAAAACCTCAGCATGGAGGGCCAGTGGGTCTTATTGCTTAAGACCGTGGGGACACCAGGTGCATGATATAAAGGTCCTATGAATGCTCCAGCCAGGTTGTAGCCTTACAATCTGTACCCGTGACAAATCTGATCCAGCGCGGTTGAAATGATCCGGGAAACGTGTATTCAAATGTTTCACTCGAAGAAACACGTACTTCCTTGTAAATCAGCCAGGGACCATGACCTGTTGGATCGACTTCTATCCTGAAGTTGACGGCATCTTGTGCATCATGTGTGATCGACAGCATTTTTTTATCGTAGAACCCGATCAAACAGGGATCAGATGCATGTCCGGCTTTCACGAAGGTGTTTTTCCATGGACCTCCATGGCCCATTGGTAAGATGTTCAGTAATTTCATTTTGCAATCGAAATAAGAATCTGTTAAAAACAATATTGCCATGATTTTCCTGAATGCAATCTCAAAGATATATGATGAATGCTACGATGAGTAATAATGAAAACAGCAGGTGTATCTGGACCGTCATTTTGGCTACTTTCTTCAATTGTTCAGGATTCCCATGCTGCCTCAGGATCACAACCGTAGCAGAAGGGAAAATCAGTACGTAGGGTATAAGGGCCATCAGCAGAATCCCGGAAGAGCCCTCGAAGGTTATGGCCATCAGGACTACGAATGTGATCAGAATGGACTGTGCCAGCACATAAATGAGGGCGGTTGGCAGGGTGCCCAGTCTGGAGGCCACGCCGTGTTTCCCACCATTTTTATCAGCATCAAGGTCAATTAGTTGACCTACCAATAGGATGGAGAGGGTGCTTAGTCCGGAAACGGGCATCAGCAAAAAGATCTGGTGTGTAGGAACTACGCTCTGACTGATCGCAGCAATTGAAACGGCCATCGGACCAAATGCAAACCACACTGAAAATTCACCCAGCCCCCGGTAGGCAAGCTTGATGGGGGCAGCAGTATAATACTTGCTGAAAAATGCAGACAGCACATACAGGCCCCACAGGTAGATCCACAGTTCACGATCAACAAAGAACATCAGTGCCGCAGTAGATAGAAAAGCAATGATCAGACCCGATCTTGCCAGCCAGTACATTCGCTTGTACAACGCAGGATTGTCGAGCAATACCCCCGAACCGCCGCTGTATTCATTGCGGTGGACATTCACCGTGTCAGTTCCCTGCAAGGTATCGTAAATGTCGTTGTAGACATTCGTGGCGATGTGCAATCCAAGTCCTGTGATCAATACAAGCACAAATTCCACGACACCGAAACCACCTGAGATTTTGGCGCTGAGCAATGTACCTGTTACAATAGGTACGATGATAGAAGAAAGAAATGGCGCCCTGATCATTTGAATGATTGATGGATCCTTTTTTTTCATGATATTTGCAATCTACCGGGTTTGAATGATTGCATCAAATATATGAATTATAAAATAATAGTTCTTTTCATTGCCTATATGGTCCTGATTATTTCACTGGGATACTTCAAACCCGGAGGACGACGATCGAAGTACCTTATCAGGAAGAGCGTTCACTTGATAACCGGACTTGTTATTTTTTATCTTACTTTTCATATTTCCAGGCAAATACTTCTTATTCTATTCGTTGCAGGGACAATCTTTTCGTTCATCACCTATTTCATAAAAAGATTCAATTATATCCATGTGACCGGAGATTCAAGCTGGGGAACGCTACTTTATCCGGTGGGTATCCTTACCTCATTTTTACTTTTATTCGACAAACCCCTTTACTATTTCCAGGTCACATTGCTGTTCCTTGCCATCTCAGATACAGTGGCAAATATCGGGGGACTACGGGTGCGTGGGAATCCTTCCTTTACCATTCTTGGGGAACGTAAGACGCCGCTGGGTGTCATCGGATTTGCGTTAACAGCCCTGAGTATATCATTTGCCTTATTGCCTGCATCCGAAATGCTGACAGCCTCCTACCTGATCCTGACAGTCATTTGCGCATTACATTTCGAAGTCATTTCCATCAAAGGATCAGATAACCTGGCGATCCCACTGGGTACGGCGCTCTTCTTTTTCTTAACCTATGAACAAAATTTCAACGCATGGTGGATAACCGTTGTGATCCTATCTATGACATTAATTTCCATCGTGCTCTACAAGTCCAATATCCTCACCAGGAAGGGCAGCATTAGTGCACATTTCCTTGGCATCTATTTATTCGGAATTTTAGGAATTGAATGGGGTATTCCAGTGGCCTTTTTCTTTATCACTTCAGTCATTTTTACAAAGATCCATGGATTAAATAAAAAGAAGTTACCGGATACCGGGCAAAGAAATGTATGGCAGGCAATTGCTAACATTTTCACAGCAATCGTGGTCTCGATCCTGTTTCTTGTATCCGGACAGCCGATCTTCAAACTACTTTTCATATCCGCTGTGGCTGCCGTCACCGCCGATACCTGGGCCAGTGAGATTGGACCTGTTTTTCACAAGAAGTGTTTCTCTCTTTCTGAATGGCGCACTGCCACATCGGGCGTATCAGGAGGTATTTCAGTTGCAGGCTCCCTTGCCGCTTTTTCAGGCGCATTTTTTGTATCGATGCTGGCCTGGGTTCTCCTATTTCAGGAGATAGAAATTTACACGGTACTCATCATAGCGCTCTCCGGGTTCCTCGCATCATTTGTCGATTCACTTCTTGGTGCCTTCCTGGAACCCCATTTAAATAAAATGAACTATTTCTTACAAAAAGAAGGATCAGAAACAGTCTCCCCAAATGACATCGTCAACCTGCTTGCGTCTGCTACTGCTCCGATATTCTATCTGCTGCTGAGCTTTGTTATTGGATAAAGTAATCATTCCTTTTGAGGGGTAAAGTGTGCTCTTGTTCAGGAGAAAAACATGTAATTACTTCATCTCCATGAACTACCACTTAAAATAATACAATTTAAAAGAATGACCAGTCGGCTACCGTGTGGAATCTGACAGTGGCCAAACTGCACGCTGGCATTCTGCGAACTACATTGAACCATTGGTTTTATCCTGTTGTTTATAGTTTATACAGCTATAAATCAAGGAAAAGATGATTAAAAATACTTCATATAACGACAAAGAAATTCGACAGGAGATCAATGAATATGTTGGTAAACCATACAGTTTAATCAAGCGATTAACCATGCGTGGCAATGGTTCCCCGCGTTTCAGAATTACAGACGCAAGTGATAAGATCAGCGAGATCCTCTCCAAAAACAGGAACATGATCAATTATTGTAACATGGAGCTGCGTGAAGGAGGCATTGTCATGGGATTCCGTTCCATCCTGGAAACCTATTCATGGTCCATTCCCTATTACAAACTCAGCATTCACTCTACCGGGAAAAAATACACAATATACTCTGATACCGAACACGTAACCATTGAGAACGACCATCGATCGGACGTGAACAGGGCATTCATGAAAAAACTCAGGTCACTACAAAGTCAGTATATGAATGGTTCATACATCGATTATCCCTAGCGGCGACCGCAGGTAAAATCATTATTAACGTGCTTAGTATGCACCTCGTTTCAGAACATTTTGAAGGAAAAAATGTCTGGTAAATAGTCATCTACTCTTAAAAATAATTGTCATGAAAATCATTTCCTTATCCAATGTAGAGAAAAATAAAGTGAACATGGAAGGTGCAGAAGGGGCCTGGAAGCAGCAACCCCTGGGCAATGCCGATGGAGCTCCTGTGTATGCCTATCGTGTTTTTACTGTTGAACCCGGTGGACATACCCCTTTCCATAATCATCCTTATGAACACATGAACTATGTGATCGAGGGCGCGGGTGCCCTGGTGAATGAAAAGGGTGAGGAAACGCCACTGAAAGCCGGAGACTTTGCCCTGGTGAATCCCGATGAAAAACACCAGTACCGGAATAAGGGAGATCAACCGTTCAAGATGATCTGCGGGGTGCCGAAGGAGTTCGAATAATCTTCATCAAGTTCCAGACTAACACGTCATCATGATCACGGAGTGCCGAAGGAATGCAAATAAACCCTCGTCACGCCCCACCCTCACTCTCCAGGCTCACTCTCTGCTCTGATTTCGGGGTGTTGAAGGCGTTAGAGCAGGATTCTAGTGATAGGTCAGCCAGGTTGTAGCAATACAATCTCTGTCTGTTACAAACCTGATCCAGCGTGCCTGGAAGGAATCCGGGAAATTGTATTCGAATTTTTCACCGGGTTTTACCGTTATTTCTTTGTAAAGCATCCAGGGTCCATGACCTGTTGGATCGACTTCCATTCTGAAGGTGACGATAGCTTTTGAGTCATGTGTGATAGAAAGCATTTTTTTGTCGTAGAATCCGATCAGATAGGGATCTGACGCCTGTGCGGCTTGCACCAGGGTATTTTTCCATGGACCTCCAACACCCCTTGGCTTCCCCAGTTTCCATAAATCGTCAATAACACCAGCCCATATTTTTACTTTTCCATCACCCGAAGTAAAAATATGCTTATTATCAGTGGGTGTTTCTTTTCTCATGCCTGTCATGATGAGCATGCCACGATAAGAGGCATAATCATGAATCTGGAGATTGTGCGAAGCAACAGGCCGGATCTTTGCGTACCCATCAGCATTCTCAGCAGGGAGTTCGTAAAAAGTACCATGGCAATTGAACAGATCACGCTCTGTAGCTACTTCCCTGCAAACTCGCAAGGATCCGGATCTTGTTAAAGCGGTATAGGCATGTTCACCCAGGGGCAAACGCCACCGCCTCCCCTGGTCGTCTTCGATTAGTACCGAGGATTCTTCAATGGATACAGCATCGCCTGGAATTGCAAATTTTTCCCGTATAAAACCAGATGTTTCAGGATCCTCCTTTCGCACAAGGTGCATTGTACTATCCAATTCATAATAGCCCGTCTCATTCATTTGCCCGTTTTCACGATCAAATGCCAACATCCCCAGGGCCCTTCGACTGTTGCCAAGACCATACAATAAGCCACCTGTGACTTCATTGTCATGAACCCCTGCAATTCCGGAAAACATATCATCCTGATATTCATTACGCTGGTCGTCATCGGAATAGGCGAAATGAACTGTTGCCTTTGTTGGCAGATTTGATTTCACCCGGATCCATTCTCCTATATCCTCCTGACCGAAGGTTACAACCTGTGCACTGTAGCTGTCGACAATTTCATTCTTCAGTACTTTCCAGTTGCCATCTCCCGATGCATCAATCTCAAAAGTAAAAGTGACTTCCTTTCCACCTTCGTTATTGATCCATGCGTTTCGGTGCGTCCAGCCTGCAAAAAGCATGGGTTCAGAAAAATCATTTGCTTTGATTTCCTCTGATAACCAGACTGATCCTCCAGCAGTATTGGGTCCCAGCTGATCCGGTTGATCAACAGACGTGAACCAAAGGTTTGAATTCGACTGTCCGGGGCCTTCAATTCCTCCTTTTGCTTTTCGCTTGTTCAGAAATTCTTTTTGTGCCGAGTCATCACAGCCAAAGACCAGGTTACCATTCCACCTGGCAAAATCCCCGATCACTTTTAAGTAGGCCGAACGCGGCCTGATTCCTGCTGAATTTTTCGCTGTAAAATTACCCGGGAAACGCCAGAACATTCCATGCATGGTCATGAGGTAATCTGGCTTTTCTTTGGTACCGATATCCCGGATCCTGGGCCATTCGGTATTCCAACCGTGGGCACCATCATAGCTGTGACTGGCTTTGGGCAGCCGATAGAAATCCCAGCCGGTACCGGGGTTACGAACGCCAAGCAGGATTGATTTATGATCCCATCCGGTAGCCCAGATCGGATCAGTTTCAGGGTTGGCATTGCCATATATTCCACCTGGGCCGGTAACTTCAACGAACTGGTTTCGTCTTATTATTCTCCAGTCAGCACCGTCCCACTCATATAGTGCTCCGGATTCAATATCAAACTTTTCTAAAGCCTCCCGGGATTTTTCACCATTATTTGAAAAAACCACCACACCCTGTCCGGAATACAGGCCCTTCCCATGCGCACCTGCCAGTCTTGATAAAGCAGGACGTTCGTTTTTCGTTCGATCATTCTGAGGGCCAACTTCAGGCCGGTTATCGTCTATATAGAGTGTAGTTACTTCCAAAGTATTTACATCAACTTCGTAAAGACCTTCTTCCATGGTGCCGGAGTAAATCATTTCAGCCGGGCTGAATAGATGCCGTGCATTTCCGGTATGCCTTCCTGGCATAACCTCGTAAGGTATCGTCCGGACCGTCCTGTTTTCTCCGATTACATATGGGCCTATAAACAGCTGATTACTCTCTGCGTGGATCATCCGGTTTGCCGGAGTACCCCCAATACTTTCATCCCTTGTAATTCTATGCAGGTCCGGGTTGATCTCGTATAGCTTATCTGAAGATCCATTGGGAAGATGTGGTCCGTAGGTGATCACCCAGAGGCGATCAGCCCAGGGCACAACAGCTCCCGTTCCGCACTCACCTTCGTTATTATAAAAGGCAAGATGGGGGTAGATGCCGGAGATCTGTACTGAACTCGAATTGTTGTTTGGAGCTGAGCAGGCAGAAACCAGCAACATCACAAACACAATAAAGGATAGAATATTTCTCATTTCAATTCGATTGTACCAGTTCTTTTCGCAGTCGATAGCGATGCATTGTTCAAAATGGTATTTATTTCAGTGAATAAATGTACCCAATTTCTGCACAATCTCACTATCGAACCGATAAAATGGTTCGTTCAAAGTTGACGGCTTTCTTGTAAAAATACTTGAATTTCAGCACCTGGGAGATGGTCTTGATCTTATTGATGATCTGCCTTGCTTCATCAAACTTATGTGCATGGACCAGGAATTCGAGTTGTATAAACATATGCTGCAGTGCCACATAATTTTTGCAATTGTAAGGAACCGATAACAATTCTTCCCTGTCGAATATTCGCCTGGCTTTTTCTGCTTTACCCTCTTTGAGCAGTGCCCTTGCATAAATCAGCCTGCACAATTGAAATTCCCAGGATTGCAGGGATAGAATATCGTTGTTATATTGTTGCGCCCGCTTGAATAGTTTTATGATTTCAGCATAGTTGCTGGCGTAATTCAGGGCAGCAAATAGATTTAGCCAGAAAACAGTGGATGCTGTTCGGTAAGGGCCGGGATCCTTTGAATAAAGTTCCACGGCATTAAAGATCGTTTGAAGAGGAAGGGAACGAATCTCCCTGCTGCCATCAGACTGAAAAATAATATGGGCACTGAAATAATAAGCAGCCACGGTCATGGAAGCATACTTTTCAGGTACAAGCGCCCGGATTGTTTTAAATGTTTTCATGCATTTCACTTGATCGTCAAGTAAAAAGTACTGCATGAACCTGGTAAAGTAGCCGTAAATGGCGGCTTCCCTCGATAGCTTTTGGTCAAGATACAGGTCAAGATACCTGCCGGAATGCAATACAAGGCTGTCCATATCAAAAAAGCGCTCGAAATAAAAGAACCGCCCGGCTTCACTGTTGGCATACTTGGGAACCAGGCGATCCCTGGTCTGCTGATCCTTGCGTAATTCGAGACCAATGGTGGTAACCAGTTCCAAAAAACCCTGGTCCATATGTACAGGATCCATTTCCCTTTGCCCGGTAAAAAGCACATGGAGCATACCGTACAGGATCGCTGTATTTTTCTCTCTAAAGGCAATCTTGATCAGGTATTTAAGTATTTGGGACCTGAAAACAGGAGTCATCTCATAAAACGCATATACCCGCTCGATTAACTCCAGGTTGAATGAACTTTCTTTGATCCAGGCATTTGCGACAACATACCCAAGCAGGCTGTCATTCGTAAAACGTACATACGTACCGACAGACAGATAGCGACCTGTAACCGTGTAATCGTATATCAGATTGTTGAAGACCAGGTGCTCATAAGCAAGTTTTTGTGTTCCTGACATTGGGAGGTCAGTTTTTTTAACAGCGTAGGTATTCTTTCCGTATTCTGATTGTTGAATAAAAGCATCTATGATCGCATTTTTCTCCTCCAGGTAAGGTTCTACAAAAATTTTCGTGGAATAGTAGTTTTCAAGAATCTCCAGGTCGCTGTGCATGCTTTCCGTTGATTCGATGAAACTAAACAGGTTCAGAAGATAGGGCCTGCTTAACAGGTCTTTCATGTCCGCATAAAGAAATTTTAACTTTTCAAACCGCTTCCTGGAAAAGCGCCTCCGCAGGAAATGATCTATCTCATCTGTACCCAGCAAAGGCACATTCGTATAATCAGCAGAACTGCCTTCAAAAATTACATCAGACCAGCATCTCTTAAAATCAGGCCTGGTCTGAATGTGATATGTAATCAACTTCCAATTATCAGGTCTGCAGGTAATCAGGCATTTGAACCATGGAGTATCCTTGTAGAAATTGAGAATATCCATCAGGTTGGCAACAAAATCCTGCAGTTTCTCCTCCTGGTGGTAAATCTGGTAAAGACTTTCAATGATCAGTACAAATCGTCCTTTTACCTGGCCGGGATGTTGAAAGAAATAGTTGGCAAAACTTTTCTCTTCTTCAAAATCCAATATGTTCTTGATGCGGACGATCTCCAGGTTCAGATTCATTAAATTGATCAGTATGCTACCATCGATCAAACAGACAATATCATCCGGGTACCTGGCATTTGTACCTGTAAAAAAAAGCTCGGTAAGCTGCGTCGTCATCGTAGTTTTTCCAAATCCCCCGGGAGCAATGAAGGCTGTTGCGGTATAGGATGAATTGAGAAACCTGTCAAATTTTTCAATGGCAAATTCCCTGGGCTTGAAGTCCAGTAATTGGTCGGATAATTTTGACCTGATGGATTCAAGGCTCCGGTTCGTGATGACTTCAATCCGGGATTTCAATGCTGACCAGTGATCCATCTCTGCAGCATCCTGTTGGCCTGTAGATTTTTCCTCAAAATCCGACCAGTCCCTGTAATTTAAATAGATGGAAATTGTATCAAGGGTATATTGCGACGGGAAATACGGGGAATCTATAATACCGAACAATCGTTTGAGGGTGGTGACGCTCACAGAACGTTTGGTTTTTTGAAGTATGTACATGGACAAAACCTGGCAGTCCTTGGCATATAAAATCTCCTGTCCATGCGCTTTTTTAATCTCCCCCTGGATCAGTTTACGGATATGATCTGTCTTCTTCATGGCATCCCGGTTTTTCTGCCATAAAAGTTTGGCTTGCTGCCAGTTGAGACAGATAAGTTACGAAAAAAAAACAGAAAAAAAAACGGTATTTCAACAGCCGCTTGAAACGCCCTGAACTGCTGCTCCCGACTGAACAAAATGAACAAAAACTGAATAAAAATAATGAGGTGCAGCGCGTGAAAATAAAGGAACTTTGCAGTAATAAATAATGCATTAATATGGAAAGTGATCAGAAACATAATCACAATGTTCCATCAGCAGCAAAACAACATGGTACCCTGAATCCACGCTATTACAATCCAGGCAGTGTGGGAGAAAAACAACAAATTAAGTTGAAACACTACCCATTTGTTGTGGAATGGCAATTGAATAATGCAGATCCGGATTAACACAGGAATGCAAAATGAGGGTACTGATGTTTGGATGGGAATTTCCACCGCACATTTCAGGTGGCTTAGGTACAGCTTGTTTTGGAATCACCAGGGGGCTTTCAACAATAAGCGACATAGAGATTCTGTTTGTGGTACCTAAAGCCTATGGAGATGAAAACCAACCCAAAATCAAACTCCTGGCAGCCGGAGATACCGATCTGTCGAAGCACCCTGATCTGCTGAAATTGCTGGAGAAATCAGGAAAATATGTGGAGGTAGCATCCCGGCTGATCCCTTATATTGACCCGGAATATTATGAAATCCAGGCTAATACGGCGGAAAACCAGCCCTTTACTTTGGCAAAGATAGATTCAGACGGCAAACTCCAGTTCACCGGTTCGTATGGGTCCAGCCTGCTTTCTGAAATCTCTGGGTATGCCGTGACCGCCGAAATCATTGCCAAAGAGCATGATTTTGATATTATTCATGCCCACGACTGGCTGACCTATCCGGCTGGAATTGCTGCAAAGAAAGCATCGGGGAAGCCCCTTATTACACATGTTCATGCAACAGATTTTGACAGAAGCGGGGGAAGTGCAAATCCCCGGGTATATGAAATTGAACGGGAAGGAATGGAGATGGCTGACAGGGTCATTACAGTGAGTAACCTGACAAGGGATGCTGTTATCAACCGGTATCATATAGATGCCAAAAAAGTAGTTACCATTTATAATGCGGTTGAGCCGGTCCACGTTCCACATGCACAGGTTCATGTTCCTGATGTAAAAGGAAATGTCCCCTGTGTACAAGGCTTTGTTCCTGATATACATGGCAATGTCCCTGGGCTACCTCTTAATGATAAAAGATCCACTTTAAAAACAGTCACCTTCCTGGGAAGAATTACAAAGCAAAAAGGACCGGAATATTTTGTGAAGGCTGCAGCACTCGTATTGAAAAAAATGAAGGATGTCCGCTTCGTGATGGCAGGAAGCGGAGATATGATGAACGAAATGATTCTGATGGTATCCAGGCTTGGGATCAGCCACAGATTTCATTTCCCGGGTTTCCTGAAAGGCGATGAAGTCCGGCAGATGCTGCAATGCTCCGACGTATTTGTGATGCCTTCAGTATCGGAACCATTTGGAATCACTCCTTTGGAGGCACTTCAGGCAGGAGTGCCCTCAATAATATCAAAACAGTCAGGAGTCTCGGAGGTCCTGTCCAACGTTATCAAAGTAGATTTTTGGGATATCGATGCAACAGCAGATGCCATTTATGGATTGCTCCGATACAAGGGCCTTGCTAAAATGCTTTCCGAACAAGGAAAAATAGAGGTCGACGGACTGAAATGGGAGCATTCTGCCCAACAAATCTATTCGGTTTATAAAGGAATCCTCGCAGCCTGAATTATCTTGAGCCACCCGGCTTCCTGAAGCCAGACCAGCCGCATTCCGGCAGTACCTACCTAATGCACACCTTCACTCATCTCCTCTTCATCATGAGGTAGTTCTTTACCGGGCTGCTTTACCAGCGACCAGTTGGCAGGGGGCATCTTCCGGGACTGTTATGATCCCTGCATGCAGGGAAGAAGTGTTCCTACTTCGACAACACAAAACTCCAGTACTGGAAGATTCCGTTCGCGAAATTATTGTACCGCGATGTACCCATGGTTCCGGCAAACGTCTTGAAAGATTTCCGCAGGATCCTGGGAGCTTTCGTGTCGATCAGGTGTTCCCTGCGTTGCGAATCCCTTTCCAATGCCGCCACCACATTCTTTGAAATATTGGTCTCATGTACCTTACTGAATTTACTGCGCTCGATCCTGGCATTAAATTCTTCCAGTTCTTTTGGATAGATCATATCCGCGATCAGCAGCTGACCGTCATCTTTCAGCACACGGTACACTTCATTGAAGAAAGCCTGCATATCGTTATAGCAGCGTGCCGATTCAACATTCACCACGAAATCAAATGTCTTGTCCTCAAAAGGAAGTTTCTCAGCGATACCATGCTTGAACGACAGTCCGTCCACATTGTAATGGTTGTTGCAAAAAGAGATGCTGCTTTCTGAAATGTCCATCCCGACATAACTTTCAGGCTTGAAATACCGGGAAATGTAGGAAGCTCCACCACCACGCCCGGATCCGACTTCAAGGACCTTCTTTCCTTTGAGGTCGGCGCGATTAACAACGTGATCATATAACTGGATGCAATAACGATCTGTTTCGTCACCGTTCACCAGTTTCAGACGCGGATCACCATTCAGGCTTTCATAACCATAATTCATGAAGTTGGCAGCGTTCTCGCTGTCATACTTGTTCATGGTCCTGTGCCACCATTGCCACAATGGTTTTCTCAGGGGCCTGGGCAGTTCTGCGTACTTTTCAACAATTCGTGTCATTTTTATTCAATTTAATTCAACGCTGGATTGAAAAATCCGGATCAAACATAGTTGAATAATTCGTCTTAAGGTGCATTTAGTGGTGTACACATGCCGAAAAGTGATGACTGACTGGTATTTGGGGTGAATGGCATTCGCCAGTAATCCGGGATGCGGATGTATTACTCTGCATCCAGAACATCCTTAATGCCAAGGATATATTGCCTGGAGACCGGGATTTCCTCATCCATGTCAAGCATTTTGAGACGGTGACCTTTGTAACTATTGGTAATATTAACAACGTAAGCTGTGTTCACGATGCAGGTGCGGTGACACCGCCGGAAATCCGGTTGATCTCGCAATGCGTGCTGCATATTCTTCAGGGTGTTACGCAACAATTTATGTTCTATCTTATCTCCAGTTTTAAAATAAATGTCCACGTAATTGTCTGCCGATTTTATCATCATGATATCGTCGGGTGGCAATTCGATCTTATCAGTTTGAGTGTCAGACATCAACACTACCGGTTCACTTTGTTGCTGCTCGGCATTGGCGAGATCCTGTTCAAGCTTGATGTTACGGCGAACAAAATGACGCAGTTGCTCCCTGAGGGACATATTCACATCTGCAAGTTTCAGAATGATTGATGGGAACGCAGAAAACAGGGAAATCATAACACCCATGGAAAGATCCAGTTCTACTTTGCCCACATAGTGTAAATAGAAAATATTTGCACAGGTAATAAAGAACCATACCAGGATAATCAGCCCCACTTCATTACTGATCTTGAGGGATTCAGCATGAATCCTGCTTGTAACCGATACCGGCAGGATAATACGGAACACCACCAGGATCAGAAACGTAATCACTGCAAAACCCAGGGTAAAAATCATACGGTCATTGAAATCGACCATCCTGTAATCGAAAGGCTGAAAAAACAGCACAAAAAGAAACATTCCCAGGCTGATCAGAGCGATCAGTTTAATCTGATACTTTGTGTCCTGTGCTATATGTTGCTCTTCCACCAACCCGTGTTTCTTTCAGTTTTCAAAATGGATTGTTATACAAAAGGCATGGGGAACCCTGTGTGGCGTAAAAGTACTAATTTATCTCTGTTATCTATGAAATATCAAAATTATCTGAGAAATATCAATGGTGCCGGGGACCAGGACAAGCTAACATGGGAAAAGCAATACCAACATCGGATTTCAAGTCGGAAGGGACTTAAGAAAGTCTCCCGGATCATACGTAGCTTTTTTACCGGATGATCCGTGCCCATCGCACCTGGCAATGTAGCTTAACTTTTCCAGATGGTCTTTACATTGACAAATTCCCGGATTCCTTCTTCGGATAGTTCACGCCCATAGCCCGAAGTCTTCACACCCCCGAATGGCAGGCGTGGATCTGATTTAACGAGTCCATTCACAAAAACAGAACCTTCATTGGCTTCCTGTACAAACAGGTCTGCCGATGTTTCTGATTGCGTAAAGACCTGCATTCCAAGACCGAAATGCGACTGGTTGGAAAGCTCCAGTGCATGCTCCATGTGCGCTGCTTTGGTTACCGCGAAAACCGGTCCAAAGGTCTCTTCATCAAACACAGGCATTCCAGGTTCCACACCTGTGAGGATGGTCGCGTCATAAAAGGTCTTATCTTTCTTTCCGCCTTCCAGTAATTTCGCACCGAACTCCAGCGATGCATTCACCTGCCGTTCGATCTCATCGGCCTGCACCTGCGAAATGAGCGGTGCCAGCGTAGTATCAGCATCCGCGGGATCTCCTTTTTTCAGTTTCAAAACCCGCTCCCGGAGCATCTGCACAAATGTGTCATGTATCTCCGCTTCCAGGATGAACCTTTTTGCCGCGATGCAGCTCTGCCCGGCATTGATCAAACGGGCTTTCATGGCGGTATCAACAGCCTTCCCGAGGTCTGCATCCTTCAACACGACAAATGCATTGCTGCCCCCCAACTCCAGGACCGATTTCTTTATTTGCGTCCCGGCAACTGATGCAACTGATGTACCTGCCGGGGCACTACCCGTAAGGGTCACCGCTTTCACCCCGGGATGTTCGATCACCTGTTGCACTTTCGACGAACTGATCGCCAGGTTTTGAAAAACATGGAATGCGAAACCTGCGTCAGTAAAAACTTCTTCAATGGCTGCAGCACATCCCTGTACATTGGATGCATGTTTCAGCAGTGCCGTGTTGCCAGCCATGAGTGCCGGCGCTGCAAACCTGAATACCTGCCAGAACGGGAAATTCCAGGGCATCACCGCAAGCACCGGACCAATGGGTTGAAAGATCACACTACTGCGCTCCGCGTCAGATTCAATGATGCGTTCTGACAAAAAGGTTTCTGCATGTTCCGCATAATATTCACATACCCAGGCACATTTTTCCACTTCAGCTTCAGATTCGCTTAACAGCTTCCCCATTTCTGAAGTTATGGTGCGGGCATATTTGTCTTTGCGCTCCTTCAATAAAGCCGCCGCTTTCAGCATCATCGCTGTCCTCTGTGCAAAGGAGGTCTTGCGGTACTTTTCAAATTGTTCCCCGGAGTGGACGATTTTTTGCGCGACCTCCACATCGGTGAGCTCCGGGATTTCAGAGATAGTTTTTAATGTGTAGGGATCGATACTTTTCAGGTTGCTCATAAAACTTTGAATTTAGATACGTTCAGCCAGGCATAATTACCTGTCCAGGGTTTACTTTTTGATACAAAGAATTCCGTCAATCCGCTGTATTAATAAAAACAATTGCAAAGCATAATCGTTCGCTTCGAAATTGCAATTCGAACCAACCAGATCATCCGATCCCGCCTGCCGTCTGTTCACACCAACCGTGTCGCCTGGCTTACTCGTCGCCTTTCCAGTCCGTGATCATGATGCCGTCACCATGCTTCTTCACCTCCAGCTTCTGTTTCTGTTTCCAACCCAGCTCCCTGATCAGGTGTTTTGGAAGAATGATGGAATAACTGGATCCGCCGGCTCCTTTGGATAAACTTCGAATGTGTTCCTCTTCAAAAATTCTGCGTGCCATGATATATATATTAATACATTTATTAATAACTAGATAAATATATATTTATTTTTTAATACGTCAAAATAACCAACAGGGTAAACACTTGCACGGAAACCTTCACAGGATTAAGGTTGTTACTATGTTGTGATTGATTATTTTTGCTCACAAATGGACCACAATCACCAAAACAGTATGTAATCAGACAATGATAACCGGAAACACAACAAAAAACAGGGATAGCATCCTGATATATTTTGCACATCCCATATCACACAAATCAAAAATCAACAGCGCGATGCTAAAATCGGTGGAGGGAATTGAAGATGTGACCATCAGGAAACTGTATGACCTGTATCCCGATTTTCATATTGATGTGAGAGAGGAGCAAAAGCTGCTTGTGGAACATGACGTGATCGTATGGCAGCATCCGTTCTATTGGTACGGCGCACCCCCCTTGTTGAAAGAATGGATTGATCTTGTACTGGAGCATGGCTTTGCTTTCGGGCATGAAGGAAATGCGTTACAGGGAAAAAAAGTGCTCACTGCCACCACCACCGGGGGTAGTTTTGAAGCTTACCAGGAAGAGGGCAGGAACCATTTTACGATGAATCAGCTCCTTGCACCCTTTCAACAAACAGTCAACCAGTGTAAAATGCACTATCTCCCCCCTTTCATTGTACACGGATCGTTGCTCATTGACCAGGAGCACATCCGTAAAGCAGCAGCAGATTACCGGAAGATCATTATTTCGTTGCGGGATAAGATCTTCAACAGTGATGAATTAAAAAAACAAGCGTATATTAATAACCTGTTGGATTAAAGGTAAAGCACATGCACGATCAGAGTTTCTTTTTCCAGGCGTTGGTCTACCTGACCGCCGCAGTCATATCCGTCCCGATCGCCAA
Source organism: uncultured Bacteroidaceae bacterium (assembly GCA_964406495.1). Taxonomy (GTDB): domain Bacteria; phylum Bacteroidota; class Bacteroidia; order Bacteroidales; genus M55B112. The sequence goes on from CAYOSB010000019.1 coordinate 23,494, forward strand.
ACGGCTGGGACTAGGCTCAGTATTGGGTTACCTGCTGGCAGGGGTGATCATCGGACCTTTTGTGCTCGGACTCATCGGTGAAGAGGGTGAGGATGTGATGCATTTCGCAGAGTTCGGTGTTGTGATGATGCTGTTCCTGATCGGGTTGGAACTGCGTCCGAGCCTGCTCTGGAAGATGAGAAGATCCATCTTCGGGCTTGGAGGCCTGCAGCTGGTTGGTACAACGCTGATTATCGGACTCATTGCACTGGCATTCCGCCAGACGATCAATGAAGCACTTGCCATCGGGTTGATCCTGGCACTTTCATCCACAGCCATGATCCTGCAAACGTTGGTGGAAAAGGGCCAGATTAAAACTTCTGCGGGCCAGGCTTCCTTTTCAGTGCTCCTGATGCAGGACATCGCAGTCATCCCGATCCTGGCACTGTTGCCACTGCTCGCTTCCGAAATCCACAGTGCAGTGGCGGACACCCACCACGTCGAAGCTGTCAGAACCATTGCCGGTTTCGCGATTGTAGGTTGGTTCAAAGTAGGACTCATTCTTGCTGTGATTACAGGTATCGTCCTGGTGGGCCGGTTCCTTTCCCGGTATATTTTCCGTTTCATTGCCAAGACGGGATTACGTGAAATATTCACTGCCACAGCGCTTTTGCTCGTTGTTGCCATTGCTGTTGTAATGGACCTTGTCGGACTCTCCCCTGCCCTTGGAGCATTCCTGGCCGGCGTGGTTCTGGCTGACAATGAATACAGGCACGAACTGGAAGCCAATATCGAACCCTTCAAAGGACTGCTGTTGGGACTCTTCTTCCTCGCTGTCGGGGCAAGTATTGATTTCAACCTTTTTATTGACCAGCCCGGGTTGATCCTGGTTCTGCTGGCCACACTCATCCTTGTGAAATTCGTTGTTTTGCTCCTGCTGGGCAGGGCTTTCGGACTGCGGGGTGGACAAGGCATGCTGTTCTCATTCGTGCTCGCACAGGGCGGGGAATTTGCCTTCGTGCTGATCTCTTATTCCATGCAAAACCAGGTGCTTACCCAGGAGGTCTCAGGAATCCTGTTGATTGTCGTAGCACTTTCCATGGCAGTCACCCCGCTCCTGCTTCTTCTAAATGAAAAAATGATACAACCCGCACTGGAAGATACTACCAATGAACAGGTGGCAGATGTGATCGACGACGGGGAAACACCCGTAATTATCGCAGGCTTCGGAAGATTTGGAGTGGTCGTTGGCAGGTTACTTATTGCAAATGGTTTCACAGCAACGGTGCTGGATGATAATCCCGATAATATCAGGGTGCTTCGGAAATTTGGATTCAAGGTATTTTACGGTGATGCCACGCGTTCAGACCTGCTTCACGCAGCCGGATGTGATAGTGCAAAGGCCATCGTGATCGCAGTGGATGATATGTCAACAGCACTTAAGATCGCCGATCATGTGCAACGGGATTACCCGCACCTTGAGATTATAGGCAGGGCGGTAAGTAAAAAGCATGCATATGAGTACTTGAAAAAGGGCATCACCAACTATGAACACGATACGTTCAGTGCTTCTCTTCACGTGGGGATCAAAACACTGGTGAAACTGGGCTTTAATCCCTACCAGGCACATCGCGCAGCAAAGATCTTCCGGTACCACAACAATGCAATTGAAAAGGAACTTTTCAAACACTACGATGAGGATGAAAAGAAATACCTCAGCGAATCGATGCGCTTTGCAGATGAACTCGAAGAATTGCTGACAACAGAAAAACAGCAGTCCATCCATGAATACGATACCGCATGGGACAACACCACGCGTCGCGAGGAGGCTGAAAAAGTAAACGCCGGTAAAGACCCGGGAAACAAGAACTGACAGGCATATACACACGGATCGTATAATTACTACACAGCACTCTCTCTGCTGTTGCATTTATGCAAAAACCCGGCCCCGGTCCTGCCGGCAACAGGCATGCTCCCCTATTTCGCCGCGCAGCGGAAAACAGACCCCGGACCTGTTGCCGGCAATCTTACAGGAACCGCTCCCTCTTTTGCAGGTTCAACAGTCCGAACAGGATGAAAACGATACTTGAAAGTCCCATGAACAACCTGTTCTGACGAATGGTTTCCTGCCATACAACTTCATTCACGTCGCCGGGGACCTTGAAAGGATTCAAAAATATATTCCATTTTGAATGTTCCAGCTGCTCGCCCAGGATCAGGAAGGCCAACCCGATGATCACCAGGATCACAGCCGCAGCGTTACCGCTTTTTACGAGGGTGGAGATCATGAATCCAAGCGAGGATGTGAACAGTACCAGGACCATCAACTGCAGGACCATCCTGAAAATCGGAAAACTCATCAATGCATAATAAGCGATAGAAGCGAATGGGAACAGGAGCAAAAAGACCAATACCAGCACCATCACGTACCTTAGCAGCCAGACTTTATACCGGTAATCGGGAATCCCGAAAATAATTTCCAGAGTCCGCTGGTCCGCATCATTCTGGATACCAAATGCCGACGGGTAGAACACCAGCAATATGGCCGGGAAGGATAGGATGCCATAAATATCTACCAGTTCTATCTCGCTCTCCTCGAAAGCCATGATCGTTCCAAATAAAAGAAAAAAGATCAGTGCGGCAAGAATGAAATAACCGAATTTTCCGCCAAAAATAATCCGCATGTTATACCGGGCCAATCGTGCCAGGTTGATGATTGTAGATCTGTATCCGTGTAAACGCATCTGTTATTCTTTTTTATTCTGCAGCAACCATAAATAGGCATCCTCAAGCAGCGGCAGCTCCTCTACTGCGTTTTCAAATGGTTGCTTTTCTGAAATACAGCGCACCCGCACTTTGTCTCCATCCTTCATGTGATGGATCACCAGCTTGTCACGCGTCAGTTCCTCAAAAGAAGCTGCATCCAGCAATGTCTTCCATACCCTCCCCCGGGCAATATTCGTCATCTCTGCCGGGGTTCCGCCAAACAACACCTCTCCCTTGTTGATCACCGCCATGGTGGTGCAGGAACTTGAGATATCTTCAATGATATGGGTGGAGAAAATAACAATTCTTTTGCGGCTCAGCTCCACCAACAGGTTCCTGAAACGGATCCTTTCCCTGGGATCCAGTCCGGCGGTGGGTTCATCCACGACCAGGATACGGGGAAGATGCAGCAGGACCTGTGCAATACCGATCCGCTGCTTCATTCCGCCTGAATATGCGCTGATCTTTTTCTTCCTGTGTTCCCACATGTGCACCGCATCCAGCACCTCCCGGATCCGCTTTTCGCGGGTCTCCACATCGGTGATGCCCTTCAATATCGCCTGGTAATCGAGGTAAGTCCCGGCCGACATATTTTCATACATGCCAAACTCCTGCGGCAGGTACCCGATCAGCCCCTGCAACTCCTCCCGGCGCTCCTGTGTGTCGATCCCGTTGATCCATATCTTCCCGTAACTCTGGTCCAGGATGCCGCAAATAATGCGTATCATCGTGGATTTGCCCGCACCATTGGGACCGAGCAGTCCGAACATCCCCGTACCGATCTCCAGCGAAACGCCTTTGAGCGCCTTGAAGGTATCGCGACGGCTCCCGATGCCCGGGATTAGCCTGATCAGTAAAAAGAACCACCGATAGACCTTCCGGACACTTTTTACGTCAAAATCCGCCCGCCTCACCCGTCGTGCCACATGCTCCGTGGCAAGTGCCAGGTACCACACTGCTCCTGCAAATACAGATAAAAAGGTATTGTCCCATTTACCATAGAACATGACCAGGACCGCGAGCGGACCACCATACTGTACGAATCGCTTCAGCCAGGCAAGCCAGCGCTGCGAATAATACCTGCGGAAACTCTGAATGATCAATAGTATATAGGCGTATACAACCACCGAAGTGATCCATTGCCAGAAATTGCTCTCCAGGTAGAACCATGAAAAGTACACCAGGAAACCCAGCAAGGGAAGCTGCCATACCAGGGCATCAAAATTCGGCCTGAGCAGGCCGTGCCTGCCGTCGGACACCATCTCACCATGGTTGTTGCAGCGTAAAGGCTCCTCACCCGGCCGTTCGTCAACTGGTCGGCTCGCATCTGACTGCCCGTCAACTGACAGTTCCTCACCCGGCCGCTCGTCAACCGGTCGGCCGTCTCTGTGCACTACATACATCCGTCTTCCTGACCTGAATTCCCGTACGGTCTTACTTTCCCTGCCATAGATCTTTACCAGGTTGGCAATCTCGATCTTCAGCTCCTCGTCTTCAGGAATGATGTGTCCTGTGGCTTTGCGCAGGCTGCTGGATATGAACCAGTAGCCCAGTGGAAGTCCCCCGACAACAAGGAGCCATGCTGCAATCCTCCACATGAATGGATCCACGTATACCTGCACAAGGATGATCCCGGCTGCTTCAAGCACGAGTAGCATGATCCTGGTCCCCGGACCCAGGCTGCGGAACCAACCCAGGGTCTGCTCCATTCCGTTATACAACATTGGAATAAAAACCAGTGTCAGGATCGTGCTCACGCTCAGTCCACCAATTACAGTGATCGCGAAAGGTGGCCCGATCGCTTTTACATATTCAGCCTTCCCCATGGCCAGCGGCAGCATCGCCACACAGGTAGTGATGGTGGTGATCAGGATGGGGCGCACGCGCGACATTCCACCAAGCATGATCGCCCTGTTCTTACCGTAACCGCGCCTGCGCAGGATATTGATGAAGTCGATCAGGATGATGGCGTTGTTGACCACCACGCCGAGCAGGATCATAAAACCCATCAGGGTGTTGGCATTGAACAGGGAATTGCCAGTAACAGTAAGCAGAAAAAAGGATCCGATGGCTGCAAAAGGGATCGACAGCAACAGCACAAACGGGGTCGCGAAAGACTCGAAGATCGCAGCCAGGATCATGTATACCAGCAGGATAGCAATGATGAAAAGCAACCGGAAATCATCGAGTCCCGAATCCTCCTGCACCATCTCTATCGCTACTCCAGAAGGAATATTTGCATTTTCAATGACATCAGCAATCTCACTTCGTGCATATTCCAGCAATTCATTGGAATCGAATACGTCCTCCTCGAAACGGTACCGCAGCTCTACCTGTTTCTCCTGGTTGACCCTGTTGATCTCTCGCATACCCCGCGCAAAATAAATATCCGATATGGTTTGCAATTCATACGAAGTCTCCTGGTCCGCATCCGGGATATCCAGCTCGCGAAGCTCATTGATGGTCTTTTCCTCATCCTCCTCATCATCGTAGTCGTCATATCTGATCACGATCTCGTATTCCTCGTCCCCCTGGCGAAAGTTCACACCCGAACTGATCTGGCTCTGGAATACATTCAACTCATCGCGCACCTCACCGACTGTAATCCCGTAATCTGACATCAGCAGGCTGTTCAGGTCCAGGTGTACCTCGGGCTGATTCTCCCGCACTGAGATCCTGACCGACCGGATATTGTCCTTTTCTTCCAGGTAAGATTCAATATCTTCGGCAACCTCCACCATCAATGCGAAATCCTGACCCTTCATCAGCAGGTATTCTTCATCCTGTCCTATCCCCATCAGGCGCTGGAAACCTGAAGATCCTCCGGCATTGCCACCTCCCCGGCCACCGCGTGAACTGCCCGGACTTTCAGATGCCGAAGTGGTAATGTCATCTGCAGGTATATCGTCCAGTTGCTCCATGATATCTGACTGGATCTCGTTGAAAGATCGTTTGTTGACATCCCGATAATCTTCCCTCAGGAGAAGGGTGACCATGGCTTCCTCCTCCTCAATACTGGATATAACCTCCTTCCCTTCCTCCACTTCCAAAAGCACCTGCTCAATCTGCGCCACCACATCATCGGTAGCCGCCAGTGTGGTGCCCGTCCGCATGGTCACGTACAGATTGACCTGGTCGGTTTCCAGCTCACTCAGTTGTGTCACGGAAACCGTCATGGAGATCACAATGGTAGCAAAGAACAGTACCAGCACCCCGATGATGGTTGGACCGGGATTGCGCATGGCCGTCTTCAGCAATGCGAGATACAACCGGATACCCCTGTTGTCAAGCGACACCTCCTGGTAGACCTC
>CAYOSB010000020.1:0-1866 GCA_964406495.1 uncultured Bacteroidaceae bacterium
GCAAACAGGGGGTGGTCAATACCATGGGAACCAAATTCAAATCCCTCACTGAGCATTTTCCTGATATGTATGGATGTGAGGTATATTGGTTCCTTTGTCATATAGCCTGAAAAAGAAAACCCCCACGAATCAGCCACCTGGTCTGTAATCTCCCTCTCCACATAGTTGACGCTCAACAGCCTGGATCGTATTTCCTTCACATCACAATGTAGCAACTGGGCAGCACGGTATTTCTTCTCCGGGGTTATTTTTCCGAGTTCTTCAAGCAGCAGGCTCACTTTGAAGCGAAAGAACATCGACATGTTATCAATAAAAGCGTTGTTCAGGAAAAAGGTTGCAGGCACTCCTTTTGAAATAAGAATGGGCATCACGTCTTCATAACACTGAATAAGCCCGTCGTCGAAACTCAGCACCATGGGCGGACGGTTCGGATCTACGGGCACATGGCCAGAAAGGTATTCACTCATTTTCACAGGTTGAAAATACTCCAGCATATAATCCAGGTCCTGTTTAAACTGGTTCACGGTACGTATCGGATAGAGGTGTTTCAGGTGTGGAAGTTCCCTGTCGGAAACCGCATGGTAAAAAGGGAAAATCACATCCAGCTTTGATTTCCGGATGTGCCGTTTCACATTCATGGGTCCGGGAAACAGTGTGGCAATATGTTTGAAAATGTCAGACACTACTTAATTTTCTGGCGAATTTGTTCACTGTATTCTCAAAAGTAATACGCTGATAGACCTGTGGCTTGGCACCGAATCCCCTGAAAAAACGTGCAATTGAAGGTATATTCGATCCTTCAAAATCAAGCTTGGCCAACTTTCCTGCATACATGCGTATGAACTGATCCACGACCATGAACATGGCTCTGTGCTCCTTCCCTGCTTCGCTGGAAACAGAGAGCAGGAAGATTCCCCTTTGTTCACTAAAGGCAAATGCTGCTGCAGCCAGGAGGTGCGTTCCTTCCCGTGCCCCATATATCAGTATTCTATCCAGCGATTTCAATTTCTGAAACAGATGTTGCATATATTGATATTGGGCTCTGTTTTTGGCAGCTGTAGCTGCATTCTTTTTCAGAATGATCAGCTCATCAATGGTAACATCACCTGTGAATTCAAGCTGGTACTGTGCTGCCCGCTTCAGGTTTCGCCTGCAATTCTCGTTGAAATTTCCCTGGAGAGTATCATACTCATTATCCAGTGGCAGGACATAATTCATATTGTCGGTCACCTCAAATCCTCTCTCCTCCCCGATAAGATTCCCTTCATTCAGTGCATAATCGCCCATCCGGAATTTTTTCTGCAATGCATGCAGGAACATCCGCGCAATTTCAATATCAATGTTATTTTCTGAAAAAATCCCCAGCTGCTGACAATAGACCGGCTGGTAGGTATACTTCATTCCCACTTTTTTCCTGAACGCCACCGGCATGATGCATTCATAATCTTCCATGACAAACGCTCCCCATTGGTCAGCACATGCATCCAGGTACCAACTATACGGATAAATGGTCTCAAAACCGGATGAAGCAATTACACGGTTCCAGGCTGCATCATCAATTTTTCTACGCTCCAGGTATTTTATCATTTTCAGAGATGACATTCAAAAAGAGTGTAAAGATAGTGTTACAGTCCGAACCTCACAACCGTGATCCCGGCCCCTCCCCTTTCCATGTGTTCGTCACCAAACCAATCCACCACATCGCTGGTATTCAAATAATCACGAATCAGCTGCCGGAGGATCCCATCACCTTTTCCATGTAGAATACGCACTTCGGGAGCACCGACCATGATCGCTTCATCAATCAGTTCTGTCACTTTCTGCAGCGCTTCATCGGCCCGCTTTCCCCTGACATCAATCTCGGGT
>CAYOSB010000020.1:1876-29148 GCA_964406495.1 uncultured Bacteroidaceae bacterium
ATACTTGAACTATTTGCAATAAAAGCCAAATGATTCCATTCACCCAGATTCACCCGGCTTTTTGGTGCCGATTGCTTACCGTCACCGTGTGGTTTGCCGGCCTTTTCCAGTTGCGTCAGCTTCACTGTTGATTTCAGATTTCCGAAAGCCACCACTGCGTTTTTACCCTTCATTTCCATGACTTCACCTGTTGCTTCCTGTCCTTTGATGCGCACTGCATCGCCTGCCTTAATTGTTTCGTCGGATTCCAGCTTCCCTGCGTCCGCCGCTTGCTGTCGTGTTCTTTTTCGCAGGTCGGGACGTCTTCTCCCAAGTTCCTGCTCCCGCGCTTTCAATCTCTTATATTCCCTGGAAAGCGCATCTGCTGCCCTGGTCTCTTCGCTGCTGACATCCTCCCTGAAATGGTCCAGCTTCCTGCGGGCTTCACGCGTCTGCTCCTTCTCCGCATTGGCCTCCTTGATCTCCCTGATGGTGTTCTCGATCTGCCTGTTGGCTTGTGCGAGCATTTCTTCTGCCTGTTTTTTGGCCTCGGAGATCAGCACCTTGCGCTTTTTTTCACTTTCGCCGAGCTCTTGTTCATATTTTAACATCAGTTCCTCCAACTTTTTTTCTGACTGTCGGATTTTCTGACGCTTTCGTTCCCAATACTTTTTATCGCGCAATATATCTCTCAGGTGCTTATCGAAATCAATGTGATCCTGTCCCACTTTTTCCGAGGCATGCTGAAGTACCTCTTCGGGCAAACCAATTTTTCGTGCGATCTCGAACGCGAATGAGCTTCCTGGTTTGCCGATCTGCAGTTCATAGAGTGGTTGCATCTTATGGTTGTCGAAAAGCATGGCACCGTTAACGATCCCAACGGCTGAAGCCGCGAAATGTTTCAGGTTGGTATAATGGGTGGTGAGCACGCCATAGGTTCCGGACTCATTCAGGTTTTCAAGAATGGATTCCGCGATTGCACCTCCCAGCATCGGTTCTGTGCCTGTGCCGAATTCGTCGATCAGGATGAGCGAATCCGCCGCTGCATTTTTCAGGAAATATTTCATATTCACCAGGTGCGAGCTATAGGTACTCAGATCATTATCAATGGACTGTTCGTCACCAATATCTATGAATATGGAGGAGAAAATACCAAACCGGGATTCCTCTCCCACCGGTACCAGCATACCACTCTGAAGCATATACTGAAGCAACCCTACCGTTTGCAGGCAGACTGATTTGCCGCCGGCATTGGGTCCGGAGATAAGCAGTATTCGTCCCTCACTGTTCAGCTCCATGTTCAGTGGAACCACCTCTCTCCCTGACTTCTGAAAAGCCAGGTACAGCAGCGGGTGTATTGCATCAGACCATTCGATTGCGGGTGCCTCTTCGAGTTTTGGCCGGATGGCATGTATCCGAATGGCGAACAGTGCCCGTGCCCTGATGGCATCTATCTCAGCAAGGAATCCATGCATTGCTGTCAGGTCCTCCAGGTAAGGCCGGATGTCATTGGTGAAGATTGTGAGGATTCGGGTAACCTCTCTCCGTTCTGCATATTCAAGCTCACGGATCTCATTGCTGAGCTCCACTACTTCGGCAGGTTCTATAAACACTGTTTTCCCTGATGTGGATTCGTCATGAATCAATCCCCCGATGCTTCGCTTGTGGGAAGCAGATACCGGGATTACCGGCCTGCCACTTCTGATCGTGGCGCCAATATCTTCCTCAACCCAGCCTTCAGACTGTGCTTTTTTAACCAGTTTATTCATCAGGCGCGTAACCGATGATTGTTTGGATGAAATGTTCCGCCTGATCTGCATCAGCTCCGTAGAAGCATTATCCCGTATTTGTCCCTGTTTATTCAGGATCTTCCCAATCCTTTCTGATACATATGGGTAGAGTTTGATTGTTTTGCTTAGCTTTCGCAGCTGTGGATATTCATCCTCTTCCCTGCCCTGGAAAAAATTTACGATCTGTCGTACCGATTCCAGGCTCTTTGCCAGTCCCGCCACCTCCTCGACTTCCAGGAAGGTTCCTTCAATTTTCGCCTTTTTCAGTGCTTTGCGGCTGTCGTGAAACTGGTGAATAGGGAAATCCTCATCGCTGAGCTGGATCTGCCTGTATTCATTTACCAGGTCGAGCTCCGCTTCAATTTGCGGGCGGGATTGCAGCATATGCAATTGTTCCACCAGCTCACGTCCCGGTTCAAAAAGGCAATAATCGCTGACAAGTTCGCGGATTCTCTGGAATCCTATTTTCTCTTCAAAATTGGCTGGGTAGATCAAGACGTGTCAAATTTTACGACAAATTTAACAATTTGCTCCTCATCTTGAGGTCATGGATATCATTTGGCTCATCAAATGCGGCTTCGGCCATGTTAAGCACCATGGTTCCATGCTTTCTGAGTGCTTCTTTGTGGGAGGGATCTTTTGCAATTTTATCGATGATTATGAGCGCTTCCATCAGCCTGATCACGACGGAGGGACTGCTTTTTGCAAATTGGCGGATCTGGTTAAAGGCAGCATTCAGCATCCCCTCAAAACTCAGTACATCGGCGATCACCCTGACCTGTCCTTCACTATCCAAACGATACTTTGAGGGAAATTTAACAGTCGCCAGGTAACACATGGAGGAAGTCAGATTGTCGATGCAGGCAATGGCTGTATACGGATCATTCACCCCGGGAGACAAAGCTCTTGCGGCAATCTCAACCATTTGGTGAATGGTATGTTCAGCATCCTGCTGGTTTGTCCTGATCTTTCCGACAATAAAATGGGAAAGCAATCTTCTAATATCCGTTTCTTCCGGATCATCACTGCTGTATACGATACCTATATCAATATTTTCAACGAGATAATCTCCGGGGCGGTGTTCGATTTCGATCAATAGTTCCTTCTCCTTTGCATAATTGACCAGGCCCGAAATATCGATATACTGCAGGTATCCGCTTTTATTTGATCTTACCGGCAGACTACGTTCATATGAGGACTTTATTTTTTCTTCCTTCACGGCCTGGTTTTCACCTACTTCTTCTCCCATTAAATCAGGAAAAAGAATTTTAAGATGCCTTGATAGCGATTCCGATATATCGGATATTACATGGTCGGCCTGGATACTTACGGCAATATGATGAATAAATATAATCAGCAGGATAATGTTGGCACCTGCGGCAAGCAATGCAACTAATACCGATAAAGAAGGAATAAAGATAAGCTGTTCTGTTTCCCTGATAGTATTCAATACGATCAGGCAATAGATGTAGGTTGACACATAAGATCCCAGGACGACCTGGTTCACGCGTTCATACATAAAATTTCTGATCAGGCGCGGTCCGAATTGTGAAGATGCAAGTGTAAGTGCTACAAGCGTGATGGAAAAAACCGTTCCAGCCACCCCTATCATTGTGCCAGCTATTGTTGTGAGAATGCTCCTTGCTGAATCGTTATTCCCTATAAAAAGGAATCTTCCGATCCCTTCACCTGGCAAATTGATCTGTCCATCGAGCCATATAGAAATGAAAGCAAGTATAATGCTGAATGCGATAATCAAGGCTGGTACGAACCAGAAAGTGGACTTAAGTTCGTTCCAGAAAAAAGTGAGTTTTTCCATAGGTACATGATCATTAAATTATGGCTGTTGCTGGCCAAAAGTATTTAAAATATAATATGTCGCTTTTTTTCATGGAAATTCTTTTGTGAAGTCAACTCAACAATTCTGCTATCAAAGGGTTGTTGAGGTTTTCTGAAGATAAGAGCGGCTTCACCGGGTTTTGGAGTATAATCAAAAAAGATATAACTCATCTTATACAGTATTCCCGGTTCAATACATTAGCAAAGCAATCATTCCCGTCGGCATGTGCATACGAAGTTCCGCTACAGGAAAACACACTACTTTTTTCTGAATACTTGTGAACATCTTCTTTTTGCTTCCTCATATCCTTTCTCCATCAGGTCGCTCACCTGTTTCATATTGGAACGGTTAAATGCTGAAAGGTCGGGTTCAATAAGCAGATCAGCCTCTGCCTTTTGTAGTTTTGCTGAGGCCATCATACCGTAATGATAGCTATTGAGAATAATATCAATGATATTTTCAGGTTCCCCATACTCGTGTTTTGCATTGAGATCGACTGCAATCATCTTCCTGGCACCCATCTCTTTGAGGGTAATCACAGGAACGCTCTCCACAACCCCACCATCCACCAGCAATCTTCCATCCATTTCCACCGGCTCAAAAATCCCTGGTATGCAGGTACTTGCCATTGCAGCCTTCGCAACGGAACCTGTATTTAAAACAATCTTTTCACCTGTTGTTATATCCACAGCCACCATTGCCAACGGAATATCTGCATCCTCTATATCTTTATCCCCAATATGTTTTATAATCAATTCTCCCAGTTTTTCATTTGAAAGCAATGCAAAACGCGACAACGAGATGCCGGACACATCGAGCCAATTTAATTCTTTTGCAATCGCCTCAATTTCTTTCCACCCCTTACCAAAGGCCACAAATGCACCCACAAATGCACCAATACTTGTTCCTGTAATCCGCGTAATGCGGATTCTGTATTCATCGATTGCCTTTAACACCCCAACATGGGCAGCTCCCAGGACGGCACCGCCTCCCAGTGCCAGTCCACGCTTTTTGTAATAAACTGAGCTCATTTTAATTTTTAAAATTTTCTTAGTACATGTCAGTCGCTCGGATTAAATGAAGTACGTGCAATAACTTCACCTTCGGGATAGGCAGCATCACCAGTTTGCTCTGCCGTAATGAGGATCTCTTGAAACTCATAAGGAGTCAGCGTCTCAAGGGAAGCTTTCTTTGCATTCTTCAACTTTAATCGCCCGACATTCTTATACCCATCATATGTATCTAGCCAAACCACATAGTACCTGGCCGGGATTGCGAGTCTTTCAGGGCTTGCAAGATGTTTTGCCTTGATAGAGATCTTGTAGTTCTCGTTCTTATCCTCTTTTACTTTCAAACCTATTTCAGCTGCGGGTACCATTTCAGAAACGGGAAAATCTGCAGTTGTTGCACATGATGCCAGTAAGAAAGCGAGGCAGAATGCTACTGTAATTTTTGATTTTTCCATAGTGATATTTTTTTATTAAAATAAGGTATTTATCTGAATTATCAGAATTTGTGCAATGAAAACTTTTTTAAAAACAGGACATCATCAAATATGTCATCCATCACAATCATTCTTTCTCAGATTGTTCTTTAGCATTCCTTTTCCTATTTTTATTCCTTCACTTAAAAAATTCACCAGGAAATGGCAAAACGAAAGATCAGAATGGGTATGGTCGGGGGTGGTCCCGGCTCATTTATCGGAATCATTCATTTCAATGGGGCAGTTCTGGATGGCCAGGTCGAACTTGTTTGCGGGGCATTCAGCTCTGATCCGGAAAAATCCCTCGCTACAGGAAAAAGCTACTATCTCCCCGAAGAGCGCATCTATGGATCCTACCAGGAGATGATCGAAAAAGAGCGTAAACTGGCGGAAGGTAAGCGGATGGACTTCCTCTGCATCGCCACACCGAACCATGTACATTTCGGTCCTGCAAAAATGGCCCTTGAAAATGGATTTCATGTGGTCAGTGACAAGCCTTTGACCTTTACTACGGAAGAAGCCCAGGAACTAGCAGGCCTGGTGGAAAAGACCGGCCTTATCTTTGCTGTTACACACGCTTATACGGGGTATCCGCTGGTGAAAGAAGCCCGTGAGATGATCAGGAACGGCGCATTGGGAAAGATCAGGAAAGTGGTATCTGAGTATCCCCAGGGCTGGCTTTCCGAGCCGATTGAGCGGGAAGAGCAAACGCAGGCAAGCTGGCGGACGGATCCCAAACGTTCCGGGAAATCGGGTTGTATGGGAGATATCGGAACCCATGCGCTGAACCTCGCCGAATATGTGACCGGACTGAAAGTCAGCGAGCTATGTGCTGATCTCTCGGTCATGGTGGAAGGCAGGCCCCTGGACGATGACGGAAATGTGCTGGTCAGGTTCGATAATGGAGCCCGCGGGATCATCTATGCCAGCCAGATCTCCGCAGGAGAAGAGAACGGGCTGAGGATCAGGGTGTATGGGGAAAAAGGAGGGATCGAATGGGTCCAGGCAGAACCCAACCGCATGGAGGTCAAATGGACCGATCGCCCCATGGAGGTCAAAAAGCCGGGAAACCCTTACCTCAGTGCGCTTTCGCAGTACAACACGCGGATGCCTCCAGGACACCCGGAAGGATTGATCGAGGCCTTTGCCAATATTTACAGGAACGTTGCCACCTGCATCCAATGCAGGTTAGCGGGCATTGAACCACCACCTGAAGCATTTGATTTCCCGGATGTATATGATGGGCTCAGGGGGATGCAGTTTATCGACAAGCTAATCGAATCGAATAAGTCGGACCGTAAGTGGGTGGCTTTCTGAAAGGAAACGCGTTTTGCATATTATACAGGTAGCAGCAACGCTTTTCGACAACGGGGAAGGGCTATTGTAAAGGCAACCAACTTATTATAAGGACAGGAAATTCCCTGTTTTAGAGCAGTTTGAATGTTTAAGTTGATCCGCAACATTGGAATTGGTAACAGAACTGACTATCTTAGGTAAGTGAAGCCAAAGCCTGTCTGAATGAGACGTGAATTGTATGCGCTGTTATTCGTGTTGATGATCGGTTGCATTTCCTGCAACCAGGCTGTTAACAGGCAACCGGATCCACAAAATGATGCTGATCCGGCAAAAAACACACCTGTTGATGTGCATGCCAGGATTCAGAATCTAAAAAAGCTTCTCAAGCAGGGTCATTATTTTAAATTTGAAAATCATTATACCAATTGCAGGGATCAATTACCTGTAAAATACAGGACCTATTTTGATATAATTCACTGTGAACTATTTGGTTATCCGGCATTGCTTGAGATTAAGGATCAACTATTGCTGGAAAAATACTATGCTTCACTTACGGAGCAGGAAAAGGCATCATATCACCTGGTTAAGATCTCTCATTACCAGAAAAAATATGATTATGAACATGCCTTTGCAGAAGTTCTGCAACTGGAGACCTTTGCTGAACAACTGGATACTTTTCTGCGCGCTGATATTCAGCAATGGCATGCCACCTATTCTGCGTTACAAAGCACCCCCTCTATGACATTGAGGAAGTATTCAAATGATACCATTCAGCTGGAAAAAGCCAGGGGACATTTTTACATCCCCGTAAGTATCAATGGAAATATGATCGATATGGTCTTCGATACCGGGGCGGGAAAATCATTGATTTCAAAAAGCATGGCAGAAAGGTTTGGATTAAAGGTTTTTGAAACAAAAACTGATATAATCGGCGCAACAGGTGCCAGGTCTGCCACCAATATCGGGATTGCCGAAACGTTAATAATTGGCAATACCCTTTACGAGCATGCCGTTTTTGAAGTAATTGAAGATTCTCTGCTCGGGGTACCAGCATTTAAGTTCTTCTTTGATGGACTGATCGGACTGAACCTCCTGTACCCCCTGGGCTCAATAACCCTCAATGCACAGGGTGCACTAAAGACCGGGGATTGTAGCGAATATCCGATACGAAATAACCTTGCAATCCATCTCTTCAATAACAGGGTTCCAATAATATTCCGGGATGACACCATCCCTGTTAAATTTGACACAGGTGCTTTCACAAGTATCTTCAACAGGCATTTTTATGAATTATTTAAAAAAGCACTGCTGGAAAATGGTAAACAAGAAATAAAGGAATATGGTGGAATTGGCGGGAAAAAATCAGAGTATGACATGATTCAACCAGACACCCTGAAATTCATTGTCAACAATGATACCATCATACTATATGATACATGGGTCCATTCAAAATTTATTCATGAAGATACTGTGACTTATTACGGGCTCCTGGGGCTGGATATCGTCGATCATTTTCAGGAAATTTCGATGAATTTCACGCCCAACTCCGTGTATTTTAAAACCCGTTACTAAAAAGTTCAACCGCGTAATGCATTAACAACATATTTGAATCTCAACAATATTCCATATCTTCACTTTGCATTTAGGTAAATAAAAACCACTGAAACCGATCATACCCGGACGTCCAATACTACCTGGCAGAATGATGGGATTAATCATACTGCTGAGTGCTGTGATATCCTGCAGCAAGCACGATCCCCATGTGCAACAGGAACTGGCACAATTGTACAAGCAGGAAGATTTTTTCAAACTGCGGGAACAATTTGAAGCATCCCGGCATCAATTATCGAGCGGATACCGGACTTATTTCAAGGCACTTACTGAGAATGCATTCTATGCACATGAAGCCTCAAATGTCAGTATTGAACATCTGCTGGACAGGTACCCCGACATGCTCTCAGAAGAGGAATTGAAGAACGTATACAAGACGAATTACATGAACTACAGCAATCTTTTTAATTACAGTGGTGCGCTGGAGGCATGTTCATTACTCATTTCGGATTTTCAACAAGTCATGGACACAACGGTTTATGAACACCTGCTGAATGACCGAAAGATCCTGAAAGCACTGCTGCATACTCCGCCCCAGGAAATTCTAAAAGATGAGGACTGTGGCGTAGGACTGGTAAAAGACAAAATGAAGCTGGTAAATATACCGGTAAAGATACAGGATACTACGCTTCAATTGCTGTTCGATACAGGATCAAGTTTTTCTTTTATCAGGCGGAGTATTGCCGAAGGACTGGGCATACATATTTTCGATGTGGATTTTGAAGTGGAAGGGATCACGGGCAATGTGGTCATCTGCGATATCGCCGTGGTACCTGCACTTCACCTAGGTAGCGTCCTGGTAAAAAACAGTGTATTCTGGGTGTTCGATGATGTAGATCTTACGCTCCCGGATTATGATTATTCAGTAAACGGCGCCATCGCATTTCCCATTCTTAAAGCCCTGGGAGAGTTTCATGTGATCGGGAATGATTCGGTATTTATTCCTGTGGAAGCCAAAGATTACAATCTGTACAACCTCGCTATCGACGAGCTGGACCCGGTCGTTTCAGTTGTTGTGGATCAGGACACGTTGCCCTGGTATTTTGATACTGGTGCAGCATTCAGCTCATTCTATGCGCCCTACTACTCAAAGTACAATGAAAAAATTGATACCACCTGCACGATGCATACATATGATATCGGCGGACTGGGTGGAACCAGGGAATTCACTTCCTACATCATCGATTCGGTCCACCTCGAAGTAGCGGGTACTGGCGCAGATATTCAGGATACGGAAATACATACCGCACCTATCTACAAGGACCCGGAGAAAGTTTACGGCAACCTTGGTCAGGATTTCATTCTTCAGTTCGATAAAATGGTGATCAGCACGAATTCTGCATCGCTTTTTTTCGAACAGATTAATTAATCCTTACTATTCACCACTGATCGGTTCAAATTAACTTCCTTTTTTTATCTTAGTACCCTTAAAATCACCCCTGCAGTTTCCTGTCTGCGGTACAGGGACCATCGAACCGGAACTATAACATTAATTAAAGACAATGGGAAAACTTATCATTAACAGTCATGCTGATTTTGAGAAACAGGTTGGCCAGGTGTTGGGTATTTCAGAATGGCACAGGATCACCCAGGAGCAGATTAATAAATTTGCCGATGCGACCCTGGATCACCAATGGATCCATACAGATCCTGAGCGGGCGAAAAAAGAAAGTCCGTTTGGAACCACCATCGCACATGGATACCTGAGTGTCTCGATCCTTGCCTATCACTGGGAACAGATCGTTGAGGTAAATAACGTGAAGATGCTGGTCAACTATGGCATGGACAACCTGAAATTCGGTCAGCCGGTACTTGTGGACAGCGAAGTGAGGATCCTGGCAAAATTAAAATCCATTAAGGATCTCAGGGGGATTTCTAAGGCTGAGATCGATGTCACCATGGAGATCAAGGATGGCAAGAAGCCTGCTTTTGATGCTACGGTGATTTTCGTGTATCATTTTAAGTAATTTACCAAATTTCGGACCTGGAGAGAGGATACAGGGGGACAGGGGTTCTTGGAGAGAGTAAGGCAGGGAGTGGGAGATGTGGAGAATGGGAGATGTGGAGAGTGGGAGATGTGGAGAGAAAGCATTTAAACGCAACGATAATCTAAAAACACGATACCATGAGACCAGTAACATTGTTCACGGGCCAGTGGGCCGACCTTTCCCTGGAGACAGTCTGCAAAAAGGCAAAAGCGTTCGGATACGATGGCATTGAGCTCGCTTGCTGGGGGGATCATATCGAAGTGGAAAAAGCCGATGACGCATACTGTGAAGCCAGGCTGGAGCTACTGAAAAAATATGACCTCCAGTTGTTCTCGATTTCTACGCACCTTGTCGGACAGGCAGTTTGTGACCGAATTGATGAACGGCATCAATCGGTCCTCCCTCCGCATGTTTGGGGCGACGGCGATCCGGAAGGGGTACGTCAGCGCGCAGCCGCAGAGATTATCAAAACAGGTGAAACAGCTAAAAAACTTGGCCTGGGTGTGGTCAACGGTTTTACGGGCAGTCCCATCTGGCACCTTCTTTACTCTTTCCCCCCTGTTCCAAAGTCAATGATTGACAAAGGGTACGAAGATTTTGCAAAACGTTGGAAACCGATACTGAATGCCTATGAGAAAATGGGCGTGCGTTATGCGCTGGAGGTGCATCCCACTGAGATCGCATTCGATATTGCTTCAGCAGAAAGAACGCTGGAGGCACTGGACCATCACCCGGCTTTCGGATTCAATTATGATCCGAGCCATTTCCCATACCAGGGCGTGGATTATGTGGAATTCATCTACCGGTTCGCCGAAAAGATCTTCCATGTCCATATCAAGGATTCCAAATACTCGGAGACCCCCAGAGATGCCGGTGTGTTCGGTGGCCATCTTGAATTCGGGGACCGGCGGAGGTTCTGGGATTTCGTGAGTCCCGGACGGGGCGATGTGGACTTCGAGGAGATCATCCGTGCCCTCAACCGGATCAACTACCATGGGCCGCTCTCCGTGGAGTGGGAAGACAGTGGCATGGACCGGGAACACGGTGCCCGGGAAGCCTGTGAATTTGTCCGCAGCATTGACTTCAAGCCCAGCGATGTGGCATTTGATGATGCATTTCAGCGTTGATTTTCGTTGCCATCCGGAGTAACATTACTTTTTGGACCTTACTGAGTCACGGTAAGCCAGGAAACCAGGATCACTGTATACATCGGCAAGGTCGATCACCTTTGTTATTTTACTTTCAGCAGTCAACAGACCAAAACCATTCTCCACATTGGTATATACGCTCACGGGTTGCATGATCGGAATATCAGGTTCAGGATTATACCGGATGACCGATTTAATATAATTGAACAAATGCATGTCGTTTTTTGCAATGTGAACAGTGAGATCCGGGATCGAATCATTCCAGGTATTCCACAGGGCATATTCCAAATTCAGATGCTGCGTGGTTCCGTCAAACTGCTTATCGGTGAAATAGATGATCTGTCCGCTGTTGATCATGCGTTCCGAATTATCTGAAAAACTTCTTCCTGACCTTGTTGAGTAAAGAGCCAGCGAATCCGGAAAATTATACCCATGGTAATACCCTTCAGCCAGGTGTTCCACATAATAAACGGAATCGGCAGTATGAATGGATTCTGTGTATTGCTTTATCCCGGTGGCCCTTATTGAATAATAATCGGCTTGTCCCGCGGGATCGGTGAGCATCGCTTCTATGTGCAGTACATATTCCTCATCGATGTACCATGCAAGATCCGACACCTGCGGTAATCCCGGTACTTTCAATGCAGCAGTGGCTTCCGGAAGGTCGCGGCCTGAACATGTGATACTGACTGAATCTCCAGGTTTGACAATGACTTCCTCGCATGTATAGACTCCATTGGAGGCAGCAGTAAACAGAACAGGTTGTTTGCTGATCCTCCCCTCAACGGTTGCATCATTTACCAGCTTTAAGGAGTCAAGCTGGACCAGGTTCACTGTTTCAGAAATATGCAGGGTGGGAACCTCTCCCCCGGTGATCAACCCGGAAAGAGCGAACCAGTTTCCTGCATCTTCTGCGAATTCCGATGAGATATTCTTCTCACAGGAGACCAGGAGGGCAAAAATTGTAATATACGCTATGCTTCTCATGCTAAAATTTAATTGAATACCTGAAATACGGAATCATTGGAAAGAGCGATACTTTGTAAAGCCGTTTTTGCCATTGGTCACTTCCCGCGGGTTTTTCCTGCATGCTATACAGGTACATTGCATTCAGCCTCCGATAGGCATTGTATATCCCGAAACTCCAGGTCCTGTCAAACCACTTCTTCTCTTTGGTAAAATTGATCCCCAGGTCCAGCCTGTGATAGGGTGGCATCCTGTACCCGTTCCTGTTTTCAAAATTCTGAATGAGATCATACTGGGAGTACCGTTCACGTTCTCCAAAAACCGGATAGATCAATTGCATGGGATTCTGGTAGGACTGATCCATGATCGTAGTGTTGATCCCCGATGCCAGTACCCACGTGGCGCCGATCGAAACATGGTCCTTCCACTGGTAGTTCGCCACCAGGGATAGATCGTGCCTTCGATCGTACTTGTATGGGAATGGAGCGCCATTGTCGATATTTTCAAACGACCTGGTATTTTTTGACCATGTATAGGCGGCCGAGCCCGTAAATTTTCCTGAAGTTTTTTCCAGGAAGAACTCTGCACCATAGGCTGTTCCTTCTCCTGTTTCGATATTGGACTCCCAGTCTTTACCGTTCATCATCAATTCCGCACCTTCAGAATACTCCACCAGGTTGTTCATCTCCTTATAAAACAGCTCCCAGGAAAACTCCAGTGAAGGACTGATCCGGTAATGCACCCCGGTGGCAAACTGAAAGGATCTTTCTGGTGCCAGGTTTTTCGTGGTCGGCACCCATGTATCGGTAGGAAGACCAATCGTGGCACTCGTAAGCAGGTGCACTTGCTGGGACATTTCAGCATAGGATGCTTTCAGGACCAGGTCATCCTTCAGTTTGAAACTGGCTGCCAGCCGCGGCTCCAGGGAAACATAGGTTTTTCCTTCTACATTAAATGTTGTTGAGCTCAGACCGATGTTTGCTTTCAACCTGTCGCCCAGGCTGAATTCATCTTCGAGATATGCTGTGATTCCTGTTGCCAGAACTGTATCCCCAACCCCCGGGCCAAAATAAAGGTCATAATTGTCAGATTCCCCTTTGTGCACCTGGATGCCTGGTTCAAAAAGATACCGTGATGCTTTAAAACCGAACCTGAAGGATTGTTCCGGTGTGGGTTTCCAGGAAAAATCGGTCCGCAATGACAGATCTTTGATCCCGGAATAATAGAGTTGTGTCCATTTGTAATGATCATCCACGATTGTTAGTTCACCATTTTCGTCCGGCAGCTGTATCTGATTCATATGGTATTCTTCAAAATTGGTAAACCTGTAATTGCTGTAGGAGAAGGTCATGTTTGAAAAAAAACGGTTTCCCCAGATATAATTCCAGCGCAGGGAGGAAGTGAAATTGCCCCAGTTAAATCCATTTCTTGTTTCATAGCTTTCCGTGTCAGTTTGTGATCCGGACAGGAAAGACAATGAGTGACTGTCCCTGGTGTAAAACTCATCTTTTCCCGCGTAGCTACTCAGGTAGATCCTGCTGCGATCCGAGAATTTATGATTGATCTTTGCATTGAAATCCTGGAAATAATAGCCTATATAACTCTCGTTATTATCACGCAAGTTGAGGAGGTACTGTACCGGGTATGAAATGATATCCAGGTAGGTCCTGCGGGCAGAGACCAGGAAGGAGGTTCGGTCCCGGATAATCGGGCCCTCCAGGGTAAGGTCTGAACTAATCAGCCCGATGGATGCTGCTCCGTGGAATTCCTGGTTGTTTCCTTCCTTCATCCGGATATCGATTACAGACGAGAGTCGTCCGCTGTAGCGGGCAGGAAAACCGGCCTTATAAATGGTTGCACTGTTGACAGCTTCCCCGTTAAAGACGGAAAAGAACCCGAACAGGTGGTTTACGTTATACACCGGCACATCATCCAGCAAGACCAGGTTTTGATCAGATCCTCCGCCCCTGACGTAGATGCCGCTGGTGCCCTCCATTCCTGAGCTTACCCCAGGCAAATACTGCAAAGCTTTGACGAGGTCCACCTCGCCAAAGAGTGCCGGAAGCTGTTTGATCCTGAGCCGGTTGATGTTGTGAAAACTCATTTGTGGCCCTGTAAATTTCCCGGAGGCATCCAATGCAGATACGCGTACCTCTTCCAGCTGGACTGAGGGGACAAGGCGAAAATTAAGGGTGGTATCAGGGATATGCTGCAACGATTGCCACGTGGGTTGATAGCCCACATATGAACATTGTAGCACAGGTTTTTGGGCTCCTGTCCGCAGGCTATAAAATCCATATTCGTTGGTAACGGTTCCCCTTTTTGAAACCGTATCATACACTGTAGCACCAACAAGCAGTTCTCCCGTGGACCGGTCTGTTACCAGTCCAAAAACATTATTTTGTGCCAGGAGTGGCGCCATCTGAAGCAACAGCACGAAATGAATGATCAGAATGGCAGGAACCAGGTATTTTCGTTTTCTGACAGGCAGGTCTTGAAGATCTTCCATACGTTGGGGTGTTTGGCTCAACTAAATTACGAAGACCTTATGTGAAAAAATGTAATCGTTTCTTATTTATTGTTAAAAATCATGCTTTCACACCCTGGAATATTTTCCGATCACCCCCACCGAATCTTTTCCTTGTGTGCCTTTGAATGCGTAGTTCTTTATGAACGATACCTTTGCCGGTTGTTCCGCTGGCCCGAATGTCCATTTCGTGGCCGACGGCCGGGGTCCCTGCCCTGCTTTTGCTGGTGGGAATTGTGCCTGCTTCCTGCACCTCCATTGTTGTTTCCGATCGCGGTATCTGCAGGTAGTTCCATTCCGAAATCCACAAACGGGTGTTTTTCCACCACGTTGATCTTCTGACCGATCAGCTTCTGTATATCTTTCAGGAAAGGCTGCTCTTCCACATCACAAAACGAAAGGGCCACACCGCTTGCGGCCGCCCTGCCTGTCCTGCCGATCCTGTGCACATAGGTTTCCGGGATATTGGGAAGGTCATAATTGACCACCAGGGAAAGATCATCAATGTCTATGCCCCGTGCAGCAATGTCGGTAGCAACCAGTACCCTGGAACGACCCGTTTTGAAATTCCCAAGTGCCCGCTGACGCGCATTTTGAGATTTGTTCCCATGGATGGCTTCGGAACGTATGGATGCTTTTGAGAGCATTTTCACAATCTTATCCGCACCATACTTGGTGCGGGAAAAGACCAGGGTTGAATCAAACTGCTGGTTTTCCAGCAGGTGTACCAGCAGTTTCGCTTTGGCTTTCTTGCTCACGAAATAGATGGATTGGTCGACCTTCTCTGCAGTGGTCTGCTCAGGTGTAACGGTCACTTTCTCGGGGTTCCCGAGGATTTGTCGGGAAAGCCGTACGATATCGGGAGGCATGGTTGCTGAAAAGAACAGCGATTGTCTTTCCCGTGGCAAGCGTGCAATGATTTTTTTGATGTCGTGGATAAAACCCATATCGAGCATCCTGTCCGCTTCATCGAGAACTGAATACTGTACGTCCTTCAGTGAAATATATCCCTGGTCCATCAGATCGAGCAATCTGCCTGGTGTCGCCACCAGGATATCGACTCCCTGCTTTAATGTGGCAGTCTGCGCGCCCTGCTTGACGCCCCCGAAAATAACCGTATTGCGGATTCCTGTGTATTTTCCATAGGTTGTGAAACTTTCTGCAATCTGTATGGCCAGTTCCCTGGTCGGTGTGACCACCAGGGCCTTGATCTTTCTCCTTCCCTGGTCGGTGTGTCTATCGACATATAAATGCTGCAATATCGGGATCGCAAAAGCTGCGGTCTTCCCGGTGCCTGTCTGGGCACACCCCAGCAGGTCTTTTCGTTTCAGTAATATAGGAATGGATTGTTCCTGAATAGGTGTGGGTTGTGTGTATCCTTCATCGCCAATGGCTTTAAGGATGGGATCGATAATCCCTAATTCTTTGAATGTCATTAAATTAAATTTGTTAAGGCCGGCAAAGGTAAGATTAAATGCCGGATAAATACGTTGTTATTAAAATAAAGCTGCTGGCGGTCAACTACTGGTAGTTCACTGCTAAGGTCAACTACAGGCAGTCCCCTGTTAGGTTCATCCTGGATGGTCATCATCAGGTGGCAGCTGCAGCGGATTCTCTAAAGCTGTTTACCCTCGACCACCCTGTTTGTTTCTGCGGTAATTTCCTTTTTTCTTGTGGTAATAGCCCTTTCTTTTCTTTTTGTCCCGGTGTCCCCCGGACCATTCCGGTCCTTTTCCCAGTTCTTCGGGCGGTTGTTGTTTGGGAAGTTCTTTTTCGATAAGTTGCTCGATTCTCCTGAACCTGCTGGCATCTCTCGGGCTGACCAGGGTGATCGCCTCTCCTTTGGCTTCCACGCGTGCGGTCCGCCCTACCCTGTGCACATAATCCTCGGCATCCTGTGGGACATCAAAGTTCACAACCAGGTTGATCTCTTTCACGTCTATTCCACGGCTCATCAGGTCAGTGGCCACGAGAATCCTCGTTCTCCTGGAACGGAATCCGCGCAAGACTTCCTCCCGCTGGTCCTGGTCAAGATTCGAAGAGATCCCTTTGGCGGGCAATCCTCCTTTGTTCAATGAGCGGACAATCTCCCCCACTTTGCTTTTCGTGGAGGTGAAGATCAGGATGCTGGAGTAATCCTTCCGCTCCTTCAGCAGCCAGTTCAACAACTTGTATTTCTGCTCATCAAATGCCATATATACCTGTTGATTCACTCCCTCTGCCGGCTTGGCAATGGAAAGAGAGATCTCGGAAGGTTTATACAGGATCTGTTTGGCAAATCTCCGGATATTATCCGGCATGGTTGCACTGAACATCAGCGTCTGCCGTTTTTTCGGGAGGTAGGTGATGATCTTATTCAGGTCATCTATAAATCCCATGTCCAGCATGCGGTCTGCCTCGTCGAGGATCAGGTGTTCCACATTGCTGAAATCCACGTATCCCAGGTTCAGGTGGGACAATAATTTCCCCGGTGTAGCGATTACGATATCCGTTCCCTGCTTCAGGGCTACTTTCTGGTGAATAAAATCCTTGCCCTCTCCACCACCATATATAGCGATCGATCCCACATTCAGGAAATAGGAAAATCCCTGAATCTGCTGTTCGATCTGTATGGCCAGCTCCCGTGTCGGGACGATGATCAGTGCATTGGTTCCTGTATGTTTCTTGCTTACAAGTTTCTCAAGTATCGGCAGCACAAAGGCAGCCGTTTTACCGGTACCAGTCTGCGCACACGCGATCATATCCCGGTTCTCCAGGATCATGGGTATGGCCTGTTCCTGTATTGGTGTTGCCTCTTCGAAGCCCATATAATCAAGGGCATCCAGGAGGTCATCATCTAAGTTAAATTCAAAAAATTTCAATATACTAATTTCGTTTACGTCTGTTATAAATCTGTCATCTTCTCAAGTGCTTCCAGCATATACGCGGGCACCCTTACAGGCCGGTTCGTTTTTCCGTCGAGGAACACCAGGGTGACCTCGGCAGTATGCACTACCTCCTGTTGCTCATTGTAGATCGTATGATAGAACACCATCCGCGCCTGTGGCATTTTTTTTAATGTGGTTTCAATGGTGATCATTTCATCATAGTAGATCGGTCGAAGGTATTTGGCATTCACGGATGCCACCGGCATAAATACCCCGGTTTTCTCCAGCTCTTTATATGTATATCCCAGGTCACGTATCATTTCCGACCTTCCGATCTCATAAAACCTCGGGTAATTCCCGTAATACACTACGCCCATCTGGTCGGTATCCGAATAGCGTACACGGTATGTTGTTGTTGTGCTGAACATCTGGTTCATTCTGTCTTTCTTGCTTTCTTAGGCTTCGGTATGCTGCATTACGCTTCAATCCCAAGCAACATCAGCAAGAACGCATATTCCATTGCTGTTTCCCGGTATCTCTGGAAGCGACCACTGGCACCGCCATGACCTGTATCCATGTTGCAATACATCAGCAACAGGTTGTCGTCTGTTTTCAAATCCCGCAGCCTGGCTACCCATTTCGCTGGTTCCCAATACTGGACCTGGCTATCGTGCAGACCAGTGGTCACGAGCAAATTCGGATAATCTTTTGCCTCCACCTGGTCGTAGGGTGAATAGCTGAGCATGTATTCGTAATAATCCTTCTCATTCGGGTTGCCCCACTCATCGTACTCACCGGTAGTGAGCGGTATGGATTCATCCAGCATGGTGGTTACCACGTCTACGAAAGGTACAGCAGCAATAACGCCTTTATAGAGTTCGGGTCTCATGTTGATCACTGCTCCCATGAGCAAACCACCCGCACTTCCTCCCATGGCAAACAGTTTATCCGGATTGGTATATCCCTGGTTGATGAGCGCTTCTGAACAGCTGTTGAAATCGGTGAAGGTGTTCATTTTATTGAACAGCTTTCCATCTTCGTACCAGGGTCGTCCATAGACCTGGCTTCCCCTGATATGCGCCATGACAAATACAAATCCACGATCCAGCAGGCTCAGCCTTACGGAGCTGAACCCCGGGTCGTTGGTAATCCCATAGGAACCATATCCGTATATAAGCGTTGGATTTTCTCCATCGAGTTCTATCCCTTTCCTGTATACAAGACTCATCGGGATTTTTTTACCATCGGCAGCCGTTGCATAGATTCGCCTGGCCTCATAATGCTCCGGATCAAAATCTCCAAGCACTTCCTTTCGCTTTAACAACAGCTTCTCCCTGGTGATCATATTGTAATCATAGGTCGAATTCGGCGTGGTCATGGAAGAATAACTGAATCTCAGGGTTTCGGTGTCAAATTCGGGATTGATCGAGATTCCCGCAGTATATACTTCTTCCCAGAATTCCAGGTAATGCTCGGTTCCATATTTCATATTGATGATGCGCAGGTGATTCAATCCTTCCTTTCGCTCATCCACTACCATGAAATCATTGAATAATTCGATCCCCTCGAGCATCACATCATCCCTGTGGGGAATTACTTCCGTCCAGTGTTCTTTCGTGGTCCTGTCCACCGGTGTCTTCATCAGCCTGAAGTTGGTGGCATCCAGGTTGGTCACGATATAGAAATGATCCCCGGCATGGGAAACAGAATATTCCAGGCCGCGTATCCGTGGCTGAATCACATGCAAATCCCCATCCGGCTGATCTGCATCCAGCACCTGGTGTTCGCTGGTCATGGTGCTACCCGAACCAACAACGATAAATTTTTCAGACTTGGTCTTATACACATATGTACTGAAGGTTTCATCATCCTCGCCGAACACCAGCAGGTCTTCGGAGGCGGGTGTTCCCATGGTATGCTTGTAAATGGCTTTGGAACGAAGTGTCTGTTCGTCTTTAGCGGTGTAGAAGATTGTCTTGTTATCATTTGCCCAGGTGGATGATCCGGTGGTCATCGGAATTTTATCCTTCAGGATCGCTCCTGTTTCCAGATCTTTCACGTGGATTGTATATTTTCTCCTGCTCAGGGTATCCACTCCGTAAGCGAGGTAACGGTTATTCGTACTCACACTCATTCCCCCGATATCAAAGTATTCGTATCCCTCTGCCATTTCATTTACGTTGAGCATGACCTCTTCCCCTGCGTCCAGGTCGCCTTTTTTCCTACAGTAGATCGGGTATTCCTTTCCCTCTTCGTAGCGGGTGTAGTAGTAATACCCGTTTTTCTTGTAGGGTACGGACTGATCCGTTTGCTTGATCCTTCCAACGATCTCCTCATATAGCTTATCCTGCAGTTTTTCAGTCTTTTTCATTACTGCTTCCCTGTAGGTGTTTTCAGCTTCAAGATAAGTGATGACCTCAGGATTTTCTCTTTCTCTCAACCAGTAATAATTATCGACACGGGTATGCCCGTGCATGGTCAGTTCCTTCGGCTTCTTCTCTGCAATGGGTGGATTCATAGGTGTTTCATTTTTACATGCAACCATCAGCAGGATGAATGCAGGCAAATAGACAAAAAGTATTGTTTTCATGGAGTTACTGTTCATCTGGATTCTGAAGGTGAATTTGATATCCAGTAAAATGTGATAACATTCTGTACCGGGATTGGTTCATTGTTTGAATGCACGAAGGTAGTAAAATTACTTCTCATTGGAACATGTAAACGGTATTTTGCACACGGGAAATATCTGTACAACATCAGATATACTTTGTCACATCACCCACAATCTCTAATCCGGCATGTTCACCTGCACCCTCTAAAATAACCGTGCCTTCCTGTTTCGCAAGTCGAACTGTTAGGTTGGCATCCAGGCTTTCCGCGATCTTGCGGTCCATCTGTCCTTTTACCGGTGCCTTAAGCTGCCCGCTGATCTTTCGCTCAACAGTAACTTCAAGGGTATACTTCCTGTTTGTCATTTTTAATTCAACCTTATCGGGCTGCAGCACTACTCTGCTCAGCTCCGATCGGTTGTAAGTGGCAAACCGATACACCTCCTCGCCGACGCGAAAAAACGAGAGAAAACCCGGAAAGTGACCGGTCAGCCAGGGAATCCGGGCAACGGAGATCATCAGCGAGGCATCCTGTGCTGCCGGAAAATGATTACACTGCATCCAGATCCAGTCGGATGGCATGGAGCGTCCCCAATCCTTCTCTATATATCCCTTTCCACCGGTAAAATCGATTTCCTTTCCATTGATCTCAAGCTGTCCATGCAGGGTGTGGTTCATCGAAACAACGCCATGATAGCATTCCATAAAAGGCGCATAAGTGTACCAGCCCATTATTCCGGGTGCCAGGAGTTTCTGGGGGTATGCTGACACCTCCTTGTAATCCAGGCTGCCTTTGATGCTGAACTTTTCACCTTCCAGGTTCAGCTCGATCAGGTCTTTCCTGATCACATTCTCACCGATGGTTATAAAAAGTTCTTTCCGGTCGTAGGAGAATGCATCCGCATCAAAACGAAAGTATTCCGTTGCCCCGGTCTTTCCCTCGATCACCTGGATAAAACTATGGGAATCGCCAGAACGGGATACCCCGAAGATGATGGACCAGATCTGATCACCGCTGGCATCCACATGCTTGTAGTACCAGCCTTCGAAATAATTTTTGGCACGCCGTTTTCCCTGGTAGACAGGTGGATGGAAGATGCGCGGGAACCAGAATGGGAATTGCATACAGTAGAAATTTTCAGGCTACGGCTGTCAAGATAAGAAAAACTATTTGATTCCCTTCATGCCCAGGCTGATCCTGTTCCTGCGTTCGTCCACTTCAAGTACCCTGACCTTCACTTTCTGATTGAGTTTGACCACATCGTTCGGGTCCTTGATGAAGCGGTCGGCCATCTGGGAAATGTGAACGAGTCCATCCTGCTTGACGCCGACATCCACAAATGCACCAAAATTGGTGATATTGGTAACGATGCCGGGGAGTTCCATTCCTGGTTGCAGGTCGGCCACACTCATCACATCCTTGGAGAATTCAAACACTTCGATATCCTCCCTGGGGTCGCGCCCGGGTTTCTTTAATTCTTCAACGATATCCTTCAATGTGGGGATTCCCACCTTATCCGTAACATACTGACTGATATCGATGCTACTTACAAGTGATTCGTCACTGACCAGTTCCCGTAAATCACGTCCAAGGTCGTGGGCCATCTGTTCCACCACATGGTAGCTTTCCGGGTGCACGGCAGAGTTGTCAAGGGGATTCTTTGCATTGCTGATGCGCAGGAATCCCGCACACTGTTCAAAAGCTTTGTCTCCCATGCGCGGTACCGACTTCAGTGATGTGCGTGATTTGAACGCACCGTTTTCGGACCGGTGGTCAATAATATTCTTCGCGAGTACAGGCCCCAGTCCTGAAACATAGGTAAGCAGGTGCTGACTTGCCGTATTCACATCCACGCCCACCATGTTCACACAACTTTCCACTACATCATCCAGGCTTTTCTTCAGACTGCCCTGGTCCACATCGTGCTGGTACTGACCCACGCCAATGGATTTGGGTTCGATCTTCACGAGCTCCGCCAGCGGATCCATGAGCCTTCGCCCGATAGATACCGCCCCGCGCACCGTGACGTCATAATCCGGGAACTCATCCCTTGCCACCCTGGATGCGGAATAAATGGAGGCTCCGGCTTCATTCACCACAAACACGCTGACCTCTTCCGGCAGCCGGACCAGTTTAATGAACCGCTCTGTTTCCCGGCTGGCAGTGCCATTCCCGATGGCGATTGCTTCAATCTTGTATTGCTGTACCAGTGCACTGACCTTCCGTGTTGCACCTGAACGGTCCTTTTGCGGCGGATGCGGATAGATGGTGGCATTGTGAAGCAGGTTTCCCTGTGCATCCAGGCATACCACCTTGCAGCCGGTGCGGAATCCGGGATCAATGGCCAGCACCCGTTTTTCACCAAGTGGCGAGGCCAGCAGGAGTTGCCGCAAATTTTCGGCAAAAACCCTGATTGCCTCCTGGTCGGCCTTTTCCTTTGACTCGGCCTTGAATTCATTTTCAATGGAAGGTGCCAGCAGTCGCTTATATGCATCCTGTACCGCATCTTCCGCCTGCCGGGACACATCATAACTCCCCCTTACAAAAAAATGTTCTAAATCTTCGATCACTTTGGATGCATCCGGCTCGATGGATACTTTCAGGAAACCCTCTTTCTCACCCCGCCGTATGGCCAGGATGCGATGGCTCGGACATTTTTTCAGTGATTCATGAAAATCGAAATAGTCCCTGAATTTCTCACCTTCCTCTTCTTTTCCTTTCACGACCCTGGAATAAACCACGGCGTCACGGGAAAAATGCTTGCGCACGATGTTCCTGGCACGTTGGTTCTCACTGACCCATTCAGCAATGATATCACGTGCACCTTGCAAGGCATCCTCAACAGTGGGCACCTCATCATTGACAAACGCCTCAGCCCTTTTGTCAAGTAAAAGCTCTTGCTGCTTCATGATGATCTTCGCGAGGGGTTCGAGCCCTTTATCGCGCGCAACCGTGGCACGCGTTTTACGCTTCGGCTTGAAGGGGAGATAGATATCTTCGAGGGTCTTTATGTCCAGCGTCTCCTCGATCTTCTTTTTCAATTCGCCAGTAAGCTTCCCCTGTTCATCGATGATTTTCAGGACATATTCCTGTCGTTTCTGCAGCTCTTTTAATTCCTCGTAAGCATCACGAACACCAGTGACCTGCAATTCGTCCATGCTGCCTGTACGTTCCTTACGATAACGGCTGATAAAGGGCACGGTAGCACCCTCATCGATAAGTTCCAGTGTATTCCTGACCTGGACCAGTCCCAGGTTCAATCTATCTGCAATAACTTGTTCAAAAATGATCATTTTCCGGTCTGTTTTGACAACAGATCAAAAATAGTTTATTTCCCCGAAAAGTAATCGTAAGGGACAGGATTATCCCAATTGCGTGAGCGTGGTGCCAGCAAAATGGAGTCTGTATCCACCGACATACCTCCCAGGATCCCCACTCCATGCTCAATATTATTATGTACGACCACAGGAACGGCAAATGGATCGTTCTTTGCGTAATAGTGGTCTGTCCGGCTGTCAATATACTTGTAATAGTGCTCATCAATGGCCTGGAGGCTGAAATATACTGTGGCCGGCTTACTTGCTTCCCACAGGAACCAGGTATAGAATCTTCCTGTAATGGAATACCTTTTTCCGTCAAATAGCTTGTCGGAGAATATAATCCTGTTACTGTAACTGTCCTCGTTCTCAATGGCCAGATTTTCGGACTCGAACCAAATACTCTCGCGGCGTATATCTTTATACACAATGGTATCCCTCCTGTATCCCGTCACCACAGTGTCTTTTTCAGGATCAACGTAGAGAGTGTCAAGAAAGTAGTCATATTCAATGTGTGAGATCTCGTATTTCGATTTTACAGTCAACATATAATAGTCAGGTACTCCGGCAGGATCATCGAGTACAATGGTAAAATCGAACATTTGTTCCCCCCATTCATCCACTGAACTGGCAGTGTCCAGGCGCACAATGGGTACAGGATTGGGAATCCGGCTGGTCGCTGAGATCGCGTTGTACCCCATTGCAGAGGCGCTCACCGTATATTCCTTCCCGGCTTCAACGGTCATCCCGCCGGTCCGGTAGAGCTGGTCAGCGCCATAAATGAGCGTATCCGTGTTTCCCGCTTCATCAGCAATCACCACAGTTGCATTCTTCAGTGCGGTGATCTGCATATTGTCAAGGATATGGCGGGTTCTTGAAAGATAAAGGGTCACCTGTTCCTGCTCAGTAAGAACCCCGTTCAGTACAATCATCGGCTCGATCTCATCGATATCAATGTCTATGTTCTTTTCGCAAGCTGAATGGAGCAGGGCCAGGACAGTCAGCATCAATATATGTCTGGAATTCGTCATTATATACATCTTATTTTGTCATTTCTCCGCTGTATTATCTCTGCGCAGTATTACAGGTTGCATTGCTTAAAAATTAAATGAATAGCTTATCGATGGAATGATCGGGAACAGGCTCACCTGTCGCAGTTGTCTTGTACCGTTGAAATCGGTCCCAAAATAAAGGTAAAAAGGATTTTGCCTGTTATAGATGTTATACGCCCCGAAGCTCCAGGTCTGTTCGCCCCAGGCTTTCTTTTTATGCCGGTTCAAAGAGAAATCAAGCCGATGGTAAGCGGGTTCCCTGAATCCGTTTTTCCCTTTGTAATACTCGATCTCATCCCATGCCCCGTAATATTCATATTCATTGTTGCGGTTGTTAGCCCAATGATCCGGTGCATACCGGGCAATTCCCAGCGTCACTGCCTTCCCTGTACCATACACCCAGGTGGCACTGATATCGGTACGCTCATTGAACCTGTACATCAGAACCAGTGAGATATCGTGTCTCCGGTCATAGGTATAAGGAAAGACCTTACCATCGTTCAGTGTCAGGAACTGCCTGTTGGACCATCCAAGTGTATATCCTGCCCAGCCTGTTAGTTTTCCCACATCGCGCCTGGCGAACAGCTCAACCCCATATGCCCAACCGTCTCCTGTCTCCACCTTATCTTCCCATTCGGTATTCACTTCCAGGAAGCTGGAGCCTTCCCGGTATTCTATCAGGTTTTTCATGCTTTTATAAAATCCCTCCAGGGTAAACGACCATTCATTGTCCAGGTTATAGGCAAATCCCAGGGCACTTTGCCAGGATTCCTCCGGCGGGATCCTTTTCGTGGTGGGCAGCCAGAGGTCCGTGGGCAAACCGATCGTTGCATTTGTGAGCAGATGAATGTATTGCTGCATGCGCGTAAAAGCAGCTTTTACGGAGAGTTGATCTGTAAGCAGGTACCTTCCGCTGATCCTAGGCTGGAGGGAATGGTAATACTCATCCTGTACGACAAATGCTGAATAGTGCAGCCCCAAATTGACCAGGAGCCTGTTGCCGATATTCATCTTGTCCTCTGCATATACATAAAACTCCTGTGCATCGATGATCTCATTCCCGAATTCAAGGTCGAGCGAATCGAGCGCCTCTGTAGATTTATACGCCAGCACGCCAGGCTTAAAACTGTGGTAGAGGTATTTCCCGCCAAACTTTATGGAATGCCGCGGATCGGGGTAATAATCAAAATCCAGGATTGCTCCCACATCCTCTATTCCGGAAAAATAGTCGAACTGGAAACGCGTAAATGGCTCCTGGTTCTTCAGGGTTTCATAAGATTCGTACACATCGAATTTATAATTACTGTAGAGTACCGAAAGATTACTGAAGAATTTATTACCGAATTTATGGTTCCACCGAAGCACAGAAGTCAGGTTCCCCCAGTACAACCCGTAATCTGTTTTTTCGGTCTGTAACGTATCATCGTACATGTATTCGTATTCATTCCTGACCATCAGCTTGTCTCTTCCGCTGTAAGCACTCAGGTAAAGCCGGTCCTTGTTGGAAAATTTATGGTTGATCTTCACATTGGCATCATAGAAGTAGTAACCGGCCATGCCCTTGTTGCCGGTCTGGTTGTTGATAATGCGGATCACCGGCCTGGCCAGTATGTCAATGTAAGTTCTCCGGGCCGAGATCATGAATGAGGTTTTGTCTTTGACCAGCGGCCCTTCCAGCATCAGCCTGGAGGAGATCAGCCCGACAGATCCGCTTCCCCTGAACTCCTTCATGTTTCCTTCTTTGAGACGGATATCGATTACAGAAGAAAGCCTGCCTCCATAATGTGCCGGAAAACCACCTTTAATAAGTGTGACATTGGAAATGGCATCCGGGTTGAACACGGAGAAGAAGCCGAACAGGTGATCTGCATTATAGATGGGTATCCCATCCAGCAGGATGAGGTTTTGATCGGGGCCTCCTCCCCTGACATACATACCGCTGGTACCCTCGGTACCTGACTGCACACCCGGCATGAGCTGCAGCGCTTTCAGCACATCTGACTCCCCCAGGAAAGAAGGCATGGCTTTAATTTGTTTGGGTGAAAGCTGCACGGAACTCATCTGGGAGCTGCGTACCACGTCCTGGGGTCGGTTGGTAGTTACAGTTACCTCTTCAATCTGCAGGTCGGGATCCAGCTCAACCAGGTATTCCAGGTCGCTGTCCAGATCAAGCGTTTCCTGGTATGATGCATACCCTACATATGAGATAGTGAGCGCCACCTCTCCTGCCGGCAGGGTAAGACTGAAAAAACCATATTCATTGGCCGTGGTTCCCAGTCCGGATGTGGCATCGAAAACAGATGCGCCAATCAGTTTCTCCCCGGTGGCCTTGTCCTGCACATAACCACTGATGGTATACTTTTGTGCTGCGAGGTATGCTGGGAGCAATAAACAGAAAAATATAATTGCAATTCTTCTCATATGTTCAATTCGGGTTGTTTTTCCAGGAGCAGGGCATCGTGATCAGGATGCAACAGGGGTGAATCAGGTTGCGTTTACTCCATCGGATCATTTTCAGCTCAAAAATACAACAATTCCCGTTGTTACAATGTTTCTCGTCAGGCCATGTTTTGCTATGCATGCATTTTTTCACCAGATATCGCATGCATTTCATCACAGGAACCCTATTTTTGTAAAAAACAATTTATGAAACCTTCATCATTGAGCATATTAATTTCAAAGGAAGCAAGCACAAAAGGACATGTATGTATTGCGTGTAACCCAAGGGGTATTGATGAAGGTTACTCATTGCATAATAATTTTTAGAGGTATTCGTGAGCTCACTGCGTTCGGTTCGC
>CAYOSB010000021.1:0-28573 GCA_964406495.1 uncultured Bacteroidaceae bacterium
GAATCTTTGAGCAAATTCGCTTCATCGTAAATATATTCAGTATACGGGCCAAGCTGGTTAAAAAATGAATAACGCATTCCAAGGGAAGCGCTCAGCCGTTCACTGATCTCGAACTCACTTTCTGCGAATATCCCGGCTTCATAGGCAAATAGATGATCATAGCTCAGGAAATTCATTCTCAGGTCGTCTGCAGTAACATCAATGTCGTTTGGAGTAAAGGTGTGCCTGCTGACTTCGTAGCCAAAATGCATCTTATGCCTACCCTTATAGAACTTTAAATCAGATTTTACAGAATAGTCAGAAACTGAAGAAAGCAATGCGAATTTGAACACAGATTGTGCTCCCGACAGATCAAAGTGATAATCGGTCCGTGAAATATCTGTGTTCAGGACCATAGATTCGGAGAAGACATGGGTCCACCTTCCCCCTACAAAAAAATTACCCCAGTCCATGAAGGTATTGGCAATCCTTTGCGACCTGGAAATGCTGTAATTATCCTTCCCATAGAAGGCGAACAATTTGACATGGTCACGTTGCCCGAATCTGTAAGAAACACTTGCATTCAGATCATAAAACCAATAAGAGCTCTGTTTCAGAAAGGGATTGACATCCTCAACCAGTGGAAAAACAAGGGGTTTGATCAGCAGGTCCAGCGAGGCGCCCCGGGCAGATATCAGAAAACTTCCTTTTTTCCTGTTGAATGACCTGTTCAGGCTTATGCGTGAAGCTACCATGCCCACCTGACCTTTTACCCGCAGGGAATCACTGTGTCCGTGGTATGGATTAACCTGAACCACAGAAGAAAGTCTCCCGCCGAATTGCGCAGGAATACCTGTTTTTATTAACCTTACGTCTGAGATAATATCAGGGTTGAACACTGAAATAAATCCCAGCAGATGTCCTGGATTATAGACAAGGGTGTTATCGAAAAGAACCAGGTTCTGATCCACACCTCCACCCCGGACATAGAATCCAATCCCACCTTCACTGCTTGACTGGACACCAGGTGTTAACTGGAGAAAACGTATTGGATCAGCTTCTCCAAGCAGCTTGGGTAAGCTGCTGATCTGAGATTGGTCGATTACAATATCACCCATTCTGATCGTTGAGACCGGATCAGGTTCTTTCGTTGCTGTAATGCTTACTTCCTCATATGCTGTGATCGCGGGTTGGAGCATGATAATCAGCGGATCACTTTGCATGGGATCAAAGATGGTATCAAGCTCTTCGTACCCGACATAGGTAAACTTAATGCGGGTTTCGTTCCCCGGGATCTTCAGTTCAAATCGACCTGTTTCATTGCTTACCGTTCCCTGACCCGAAGCAACTAATATAACAGAGGCCCCATCCAGGGGTAGCTTTGTCGATGCATCGAAAATATATCCGGACACTTCCGATATTTCCTGGCCAGTCATCGCCAGGTGAATCATCAGGAAGGATATAAGAATCTTGTATTTTATGCTGTACAATTTGCTTAATTAAATTGCTGAAACTCTAATTCACTTCGATCCCGGAAAGATGCAATATCAGTACATTGTTACTTCCATTCCTGTAAGGAAGGTATATTGCAATAAAGATCCGGAAGGTCGGACTATTTTCATGATTCCACTACATGGGAGATCGTCAATTTTTCAACAATTATTCAATAATAAATTTATTTGTCCGGAATTCATGATTGCCGACTACTTGAACAAAGTAAAGTCCTGGTGAGAGCCAGGTGAGATCAAAATTTTTCTCGTTTTGGTCCATTTCAAAGGAGTGTACCTGCTGTCCAAGGGCGTTCAGTACTACCATATTGTTCCCTTTTATCTTATCTCCCTTTATTTTGATCCGTCCGTCAGAAGGATTTGGGTAGATGGAAAAATTGCCAACCGGACGTGTATAGACAGGAACACTTACAGCATCACTGAGTTTTGTTATAAATCCATGCCGACTGGCTTGCGTTTTCATTTCCAATCCGCCGAACTCGAGCCTGTTATAAAAATATCCATCTGTCGATATTTTTATTCCGGTCGGCCAATTACTACCAGAGGATTGGTATATCGCAGCTCGTGCTGTAGGTTTTGCCCACAATATTTCTCCATTCGCTCTCATTTTTACAAAGATTATATTGCCTTCATATTCAGACATAATCATTTCCGGAACCACCAAAATGCATGGCCCAGCTCACAGGCGGTACATCACCGTGTGAAACGCTCATTGCAGCTTTTTTGACGGAGAGTAATCCAGGTGTGTGTTCAAATTCCTGGTCGCTAAAAACATGCTTCCTTAATTCTTTTTCAATGTTGAACCGTTGCGCCTGCGCAAGATCATTTTTCTGACCCAATAGGTTTGTGCTTCCTGTTAATGCTAACAGGAAGACAATTGTAAGGTACATGTCTTTCATGATAGTTAGGGTTTAAGTGGTATTTGGTATGCTTATTTAAAAATAAGAAAAAAAGTTAAAAACACAAATAATCCGCCTCTTTTGATGGCATTTATAAATGCGTGACGGACCTTCACCCGAGCATCATTGTCCATGACTGGCATACCTCAAAAAAAACACCGCAGAACTTACGAAGCCCTGCAGTGCTTTTTGAATGTTGATATGTACTATTCCGGTGACATGCGGTCAACACGCCGCCGGCCAAAACTAGCAATTAACCCTATTGCTGCTTTTTCTTTTTTCTCCTGGCTACGAAATAGGCGCCGCCGGCAGCGGCAAGTATCGCGAGCAATCCACCATCCAACGGTGCACCAACTGCTCCTCCATTCCCGTTATCACCTGGATTATTAGCTGGTTCCTCAACTGTCCTGAAGATGGAGAATATACCTGATCCCCGCGGACATGATATTGCTTCCTGGGAAGTTGCAAACATCATTCCTGCTGCCAATAAGAGAATATAAATCTTTTTCATAATAGTATGGTTTCAGACAAATTAATTATATTTATCCATTTACAAAGCTATGGAACATTTAATCCCCTTGCAAACTGCCTGTCAATGATATGACACGCTTCATCAACATATGTTCGCAAGCTTATGTTGAGGTTATCAGGACTCAATACCCTGAAACATCCACTCACCTGTTTTTTTGATACATTCATCCCTAAAAAACCACTAATTACCGTTTTATCAATATTTTATCAACGGGATGACTGACCTGCGCTTACCCACGGCATGCACTTGCATGTAATAGACTCCTGACGGATATCCTGATACATCCATTTCAACAGAAAAAATCCCGGGTTTTTGATCAGCAATCTCCTTCAATAACCTGCCATCGGCCGTCCACAGTTCAATATGGACGTTCTCGCCTGCTGACAATTGCGCATTGATCTGTATTCTGACCAGGTCTTCAACGGGATTCGGCCACACGCTGAACCATGGTGACCGCGCTTCTTGCAGTCCTGATGGACCACAGGTTTCTGACTGGTACACCACCAGGTTGATCACATGATCCTGCTCATCGCGCACGGTAAGAGTACCACTGCGTTCTATTCCTGTTGTGTTCTCGGTGAAAAATATCTCCACGCCCGTTTCTCCTCTTTTCTCCACATTGAACCAGTTTCCCGATTTAACAACAATCCACGGAATTGAAGAATTCACCACCAGGCTGAAACTTATCGTATCAGAACAATGCTGAATGGAATCACCTTCTGTCAATTGATCCGCTCCCAGGTAGACCGACAGCTCATTCTCCGCAACGATCTCCACCGTAAAGGTACAACAGATCTCAAACTCAC
Source organism: uncultured Bacteroidaceae bacterium (assembly GCA_964406495.1). Lineage (GTDB taxonomy): Bacteria > Bacteroidota > Bacteroidia > Bacteroidales > M55B112. The sequence goes on from CAYOSB010000021.1 coordinate 3,725, forward strand.
CGTCACTGGCGCAAACGCTGATGAACGCAGTACCCACTCCAACCTCATTCACCGTGATATCACATCCGTCGATCAACGCCGTCGCAACTGAAGGATCATCAGTCGTAACTGTATAGGTCAGTGCATCATCATCCGGATCGCTGAACGCCTCGCAGAAATTTACCGGGCCGTAACTGCCAAATCCCTCCACCAGCAGCACGTCCGTGCTGGACGGACAAATGGCTTCCGGCGGTTGATTGACAGTCTGCACCAACACGTTGAACTGGTCACATACCTCCAGCTCCCCGTCACTGGCACATACGATAATCGTAACTGTACCGGTCCCTGCCTCCGTGATCACCAGGTCGGTACCGTCCACTGAAACCGTCGCAACATCTTCATTGCCACTGCTCACAGCATAAGAAAGTACATCTTCATCCGGATCTGTGAAGGTACCCGCAACCGAAATACTGGTAGACCCAAAACCTTCCTGCAGAGTCTGATCTTCCAATGGAACCGCAACTACAGGTGACTCATTCACATCTTCCACGGTTACGCTGAACTGCACACATACCTTGAATTCACCATCAGTTGCACACAAAGAAACAGTGGCAGTGCCGATACCGGTCTCGGAAATTACCAGTTCGTCGTCCTCAACGGCTACAGTAACCACTGCTTCATCATCACTTGTTGAACTGTATGAAAGCACATCACCATCAGGATCGGAAAAAACGCCTGAAACAGTAATACGTTCAGAAGCAAAACCTTCCTGGAGCACCTGGTCTTCCAAAGGATTCGCAACTACGGGAGACTCATTCACCTCTTCCACGGTTACGCTGAAAGAGACACACACCTGGTATTCTGCATCACGCACACACACAGAAACAGTAGCCGTGCCGAAACCGGCCTCTGTAATTACCAGTTCGCCACCTTCAATAGTAACAGTAACTACTGTTTCATCATCACTTGTCGATGAATAGGAAAGCACATCTCCTTCAGGATCGGAAAAGATTCCTGAAATAGAAATCCGTTTAGAACCAAAATCCTCCAGGAGCGACTGGTCGGGAATGGTATTTTCAACCACCGGGGAATCATTTACTTCGTTCACCGTGAGGGTGAACCGGTTCAGTGTGCTGAATTCACCATCACTGGCATATAGCTCAACCACAGTGGTCCCGGTTCCTGCTTCCGTGATCATCAGGGTAGTTCCTTCCAATCCCACAGTGGCAACAGACTCGTCATCAATGGATACGGAATAGGAAAGTGGATCCCCGTCCGGATCCGAAAAAACTGCTCCCGTTTCGACCTGCAGGGTGCCGAAATGCTCATCCTGTACCTGGTCAGCAATTGGGTTATCTACCCGGGGCAGATTGTTTGCTGAAGAAATATTCAGCTCCACCGGGACAGTTGCACTTCCAAGTTTCATGTCGGAACTGAACGGGATCACCTCATCTATGGTCTGGATCACCTCATTCTCCGGATCGTAGTACCTGAAGGTCAGGATATCTCCTGAACCGGAATTGCTGTAGGCAAGCAGCGAAAAGATGGTTTTTCCGTTGGGCGCAAAATAAGAGCCCTCCACAATCCCCCTGCACTGATCGCCGACAAAAGCGGCCAGGATCCCCGTATTCACCTCCACGTCATTCACACGAACTACGGCATCGATCTGACCGGTATACTGGTAATCAGCGGTCGCAACGTTCCATGGGAGTGCCGGTCCGGAAGCCACAATTACGATCGTGGCAATATCCTGTGTACTTGATTCTCCATCGCTGGCTTCCATGGTAACGGTTGTATTTCCCGGAGCCACCTCGGAAATGGTCAGTAGCGAACCACTCACCGCTGCTGACACAACTGCTGCATCCTGTGAAGTAGCAGTATAGGTCAATGCATCACCCTCCGGATCACTGAAGATCGTATCCAGGTTGACCTGGAGGGTGCCAAATCCTTCTTCCAAAACGCGCATCCCGACAGACCGGTCCACTATGGGAGCCTTGTTGACAGTAAAGCTGTAATTGCATTCCGCAGACAGATCTCCATCTGTGGCCGATAAGGTAAGGGTCGTAGTACCGATTGCCGCTGCAGTGAACTCCAGCTCGCACCCGTTGATCCAGTTAAGCGTCGCGCCGTCACTGCCCGTTGCATCATAGGTCAGGGCATCGCCGTCCGGATCAGAAAAAATGTCACACAGGTTGAATGTAACCGGTCCGGACACGGGATCCAGGGTAGACTGGTCAGGACAGTTGGCTACCGGGGCGGAATTTGAAAAGGCGTTCAGGATATCCGGATTTTTGGCGTCCCCCTGCATATTCGCAATGAACTCAATAGTCTCCTGGACCTGGTATTCGGTATCCGTGTCGGGATCATAATACTTGAAAGTTAATAATTCACCTGATGTCACGTTACTGTGACACATCAATGAAAAAATGTATTTACCTGTCACAGGAAAAAAAGCTCCTTCTTCTACACCGCGGCACTCATCCCCAACAAACGCTCCGAGGTACCCTGAAGTAACCTCTGTACCATCGAGGGCCACAATGGCCTCAATACTTCCATTGTTTTCAAAGTCAGCCTCATTAACAGTCCAGGGTGCCTGTGCGGAAAGTTGAAACGGGAGCATTAAAAGAATAGAAACCAGCAATGTTTTCACTGCGGTACGTGTATTTTGAACTTGACTCATCGGGTATCTGGATTATTTTTATTGAACATGAATGATTCGTTTGTAAATATGACGGTCGCCGGTGGATAATTTCAGGAACCAGGTTCCTGCTGCCTTTTCTGCCGGCTGCCAGGTGATACTGTGATCGCCTGCACCATAGGTGGCCCGGGTCAGTACTTCCTGCAAGCTACCGTAAATATCATAGATCTCAAGGCTTACCTGGGATTGGTCCGGTACGGTAAACCGGATGTTGACCTGACCGGAGAATGGGTTCGGCCAGGCATTCAACTGAGTACTACGGTACATGAAATCTTCATCGATCTGCGTGAGCTCGCTTCCTGTAGACATATCGGCATGCAATGCAATGGTCTCCAATGCGTCACCGAGTACCATCTGACTTTCAAAAACAATATTTTCTTCAATTTCATAGGTCTTGCCTGTGACAGCATGGTAATACCTGAAAGTGATGTCTTCTCCTTCCTCTGTATTGCTGTGGATCATCAGGGGGAAAAGCACCTGTTCTGCCGGACCAAAAAACATGCCGCTCACCTGTCCCCGGCACTCCTCCCCGACCCATGCGGAGAGCACATCGGCTTCTGAAATTTCGGTAGTGCCCTCGAAAGAAACAGCAGCAGTCAGGGAGCCGTTATGCTGGAATTGATATGGATTGAAAGATTGGTAACCGGGAATCTGTATGGTTTCCTGACCATGCTCTCCCAGCGATTTCTTAGATGAACCGGAAGCGGGATACACCAGCACATCATCATTGGCGATTTTCATCATATACCCGTCTCCCGGATGCATCATCTTCAAAGGCCCGATCCAGCCATACCCTTCATAATAGGTCGCCGATCCTACCTGGTTCTTGATATAATCCCCGTCTGCCGGGGTCAGCGAAGCAAGGGCATCGGCCGGTGACATCGACACCTGGGGTGTATAGGAAATCCAGTTCCAGCCTGCCACCAGTGCTCTTTCCTTTCCAGGTACATGTGCCGCAACCCCATCCATATCAATACCACAGGATGTGCCCACTTCTATAACATAGAGGTCGTCGGAACTCAGCTGCTTCAGATTGCCAAACCAGCCGAATCCATCATATAACCTGGAAGAGGCCACCTGGCTTTTGACATAATCGTCCGGCGAGTTACAGGAAGAAAAAACCGATGCAGGAGACATATCCGTCATATCCACATTGAGGGAGAACCAGTTCCAGCCTGCTGAAAAACTCCTGGTAAAACGCACGGGAGTATGAAAAACGAAAGGATTTGCTGTGTCTCCTGCAATAGAGTCCACGGCGAACGGCAGGGTCTCGTACAACAGGTACACACTGTCCAGCACAGGATCGTAATACCTGAATTCCAGTATTTCCCCAAAGGTGGAATTGCTTAAGATGTTCATCTGGAAGAGGTATCTGTCGTCTCCTTCATAATAGGTGGCCGAGCCTACCCCGCGACATTCATCTCCCACGAAGGCCGAGATGTATCCTGAAACTGCAGTATCGCCCGAGATCACGGGAATCCCGGTAACAGTTCCCTGTTGCGTATAGGAAAGCTCGTCCACATACCAGTCATCCGGCAAACTGCTGAAGTTGGTTTGTTGCACATCAAAACTGATCACATCTCCGGTAAGGGAAATATTTTGCAAAGAAACATCCGACACGTTACCATCCCATGTCCTGGATGATGGCGTGGTCGTGGAATCAAAGCTGGTGATGTTCGCTGTTCCGGGGAAAGCATCGCCGGCCAGCGTGATGGTATCACGAATGTCATCTGCTTCCTCGAGATCAAATCCCTGGTGGCTGGGATCAATATTGATCTCCCCCGTGAGCCAGCCGGGATAATTGAGGTCAACGTGGTAGATCAGCATGCCTTCGCCGGGAAGATAGCTGTCGAAGCCAATGCGCTGACGGTTTTCCACGACAAAATATTCATTATACACCGGGGTGTTCAACTGGAAAGCTTCCTGGTTAGTGATGGCCGGGTTGAGTGTGTAGATCCCCGCCGAATCGATCTCAGGGAAAGTCATCCAGCCCATGTACCGTTTCAACCAGGCATTGATACCCGCAGGAGTGATCCCGTTGTTGTTCCACGAACCCACTGCCATGAGGTCCCAAAAGTTCGGGTCAAATGCGTAACCGCCTGATCCTTCCAGGTCCAGGTCATAAATATCAGGGATCGCCAGGCTGTGTGCAAATTCGTGGATCACCGTTCCGACGTGGTTCAGTTCTGTTCCACTGTTGCCGTACAGTTCAGGACAAATGATGTAATTATCCAGGAGCACCCCATCGTATTCCACCGCAAGGTCCCCGAGATGGTAGGCGTGGGACCAGATGGCGCTGTCGCCAGAGCCGGTATACTGTTCGCCGTACCCGGAATGGATCATAATGATCTCATCCACATACCCGTCGTTGTCGTTATCGTATGGTGAAAAATCAAATCCGTTTGCTTCCAGGGAATCCACTGCTTCACGAACCAGCTCAAAGGGCCGGATATCATAACCATATGCATCGTTGGCACCGTAGTAGCTCATGTTCTGACTCACCTGCACCCATGGGGTGACGTTCGGTTCCAGTGATAGATTGTTATAGGTTACCTCGAGGTAATAATCACGAAAGCTGCCTGTGCCGTTGTGGTTGGGAGCAGCCATCATGCTTTCGATGTCGCTGGCTGGCAGTGCGGCCGGACGGTCCGGGAATTCTGCCGTGATCACCAGCACGTTGTTGGTCCCGCTGGATGGGAACGGCGTGGGATTGGCTTTGGAAGGTTCATCAGTAAAATAGGCTTTCTTTGCCGCATCCACCTGTGCTTTGCTGTACCTGAGATATTTTGTGATCCCTTCGGGCGCACTTTTGGCAGCATCCACGGCGAATTCAGAGGGCACCAGGTGTTGCTGCTCGTCCAGTGTTGCATACATGTACCTGCCCTTTTTATCCTGCAGAACGGTGTAGCCATCCAACGTTTCATACAGGTGGAGCATCCGGTCACCATGCGCCCTGAGCGAGATCATGGTACCATCGGGCTGCTTCACCTCCACCGGGTGTGGATAGGCAGGAACACCCCGGCTTTTGGAAGCAACGGGAATCTGTAAATCTTGTGTCCCTTGAATCTCCTGTGCTGAAAGGCCGGTGAGTGCAGCCTGGAACAGGAAAAGTGAAACTAAAATAGTGAAGGGTACATTTCGCATCGACTGGCTGCAAATGAGCTTGCCAAAGCAATTATTCGATTGTTGATGTGCGTTCATAAGGCTCCCCTTCTCTGACTGCTTTATTGTGTTTTCCCTCCTCATATCGATCTTGTTGGATGATGCATTTTCAAAGGTTAATATTACTAAATATGACGCAATTTTATACTGCGATGGATGCATGCAGGTTGCATTAGTTTGATGAGGATAAACATGTGAAGGGTTAAACCTGAATGGTTCCGGTTTTTCATGTGCACACTTCGGAATTTATATTAATCAAGAACTATTGTGCACTTATCATGAAAAAACGGAGATTTACCGAATGTCATATTAAGTTTACCAAAGATAAGGTTGCCTGGTCCATAGTAGAAAGTATTCATATTTTTCCGACAAATAACCAGTCCGATCAATTCCCCCGATACTTTTCCCCCTCAGCGGCTAAATATGTTACAGTGATCAATTTGCGATTTCTGTGATGCTATTACAATTATTCCTCCTCCTCCCTGAGGTCCAGCGGGAAGACCTCGTAAAATTCAGCAGTGGAGATCAGGATATCATTGCCGGCGTTTCCGTCTGCGCCAATATCCCCCGTGCAGGTAATGCTTCCTTCGGTGATGATGACAAAGCCATCATATCCCGAGGTATCTGCGAGTATTGTAATTGCATTGGTCAGACCACTTCCCGTGATAGAGCTGGATCGCAATAGCGTTCCTGATGTTGCATCATAGAGTTGCACTACCCCGTCATAGTCGAACAGGATCGGAAAACTGCCGGTATTCACATACGTTGGATTGGCAGCAATCGTCGCCGTAGTGTACATTTGCTTCCCCCTGAAATAGGTCTGGTAACCGATGGCCGGATCCATGGTAACAATGGGATACGCAGGAATATTGATCACATCGGCAAGTCCCGCCACCTCGTAAAAGTCCGATTTATGCAGGAAAAGGTCGTTGGAGGGATCCCCGTCAGATTCCTTGTCGGCATACGCTGAGATAGTCCCGGTAGCAGTGACTATGATATTATCGAGCCCTGCTGCATCCGCCTGGGTTTTAATCACAGAGGAAAGCCCGTCACCCGTTATTTCAGTCGTTGCCAGCAGGTCCCCGGTCAGCTCGTTATACAGCTCAATCGTACCCTCATAGACAAACACCGTGGGGATGTTTCCCGGGTTGGCAAACGCCGGATTGGCATAAATGGTTGAATTCACCACCACCTGGTCATCCAGCAGGTGTCCGCGAAATTCCACGGTAGGGTCCACGGTAACAAAAGGATCATCTTCGATGGTGATACAGCTGGTTGCTGCAAAAAGGACCAGCACGGAGTAAATAAATATCTTTTTCATATGAATCAAAAACTAAAAGTATTCAAAACATCTCGCAAACAAAGGTCTTTAGCACATGTGCTTGTAAAGGTAATACACTGAAATGAAATTTCTAGCGCAATTTGACGAGATCAATTACATCAAGGTGAAAAAACCACTATTTCTGATCTGTGCAGTTTTATTATAGATATTAAGCTATATTATGTCCGTATTGCGAAGGGGTTGTTACATCCTGAAAGATTACTGCCTTGTGTAAATGATCGGTAATATCTACTTCACTAACCTTGAATCAAATTTAAAATTCTTTATCTCGATGATTTTAACCAATCCGTAATCGATGTGCCTGCAGTTTAAAATCAGGTTGGAGGCACTGTGAATGATGGCACTAGGGACTTTTAATGCAATCGACTTCGCTTCCCTGATCCAGGCTTCACCTATTTCAGACAGAATGGTTGGGGCAGGAAATGACTTCCAATTGGGTGGTAATGCATCAATCTCAATAGTGGTAATAGAATCATCTGGAATTTCCAATGTGACTATATCAAGTTTTGGCACGAGCATGGGAGGTGTATGTACGATCGTTTCCAACAAAGCAATTTCCTTGCTTTCACCGGTATACAATACAGGAGTTCCTTTTTTGTTCCATCTGCCTCCGTGCAGAGCCGCACCCTTGCCCGTCAGGTCAGTTGCATGTTTTTTCCCTGTGATGCGGTATACAAGCATAATTAACTGTATACACCATGTTCGATTCGACCTAGTACATCTCTCACTTTTGAAACACCATCCGGAAGTTCAATAAGCGTTTGAGGCGTTAAGCCCCCTAATGCCGTGTTGGGAAGTTTCAACCATTTGAAGAAATTCTCTTTGTTTTCAAAAATTTCGATTCCATAAAGAAATAGATCTGCAATTTCGAAGAGTTTGATTGAATAGTTACGCTCCAGTTTTTTATTGGATTTTATCCACCGGTACAGGGTTGGTGTTGAGACATTCAGCATCTCAGCCAAAACATCTCTCGAAACATCAAAATGCGACCTGAAATTTTTAAATACAACAGCATGTACTCCTTTGTTTGCAATGTGTATAAAGTCAAATGGACTTTCAACGTCATACCTGATGTTTTTTCTTCCAAAAATCCCAATTAACTCTTTATAATGCTCTGTTGTTATTTCTTTATTTATTGTCATTTGATAATTAAATTTATCATTTGAACGAAATTATTGCAAAATTGTTTATAATCAAAGACTTTTCCAGTTTTTTATCGCAAGGCTGCCGCAGCTCCACACATTTACTAATAAAAAAGCTGAAAAAACCGGACAACTAAAGAAAAATGAAATATGAGATTAAAATATATTTCCCTTAATCTATGAATAGATTTTGCGTAGTATAACCGATGAAGAGATGTTTTTGTATCTCAGATCCGAAACATGCAGATCCACTTCCATCAGGTTGAATCCAGAGGTAACGGAATAAAAATAACTGACACCCTTTTCGACATAATGACTGATGACCAGCGAATCGAGCATAAAAGTAAATTTCTGTAGATCCAGATACCCATTCAAAGCTGTTTGTTGGAATATTACCTGCTTATTATCATTTAGTGCAACTGTTTTGAATCCCAGCAATTCACCTGAATTTTTGTTGAATAAGCCCCAGATGAATTCATTTTCTTTGTTTTCATAAGATTTTTTCAAATACCATTGGAGCCGCTTCATGGAAATATCTGCTGTGATCAACGGATCCTTGCTGAACCGGTCATCTTGCTGACTTTGTTCCAGGATGTGTGTTGCTATTGTGAAATTTTCTTCATCCCGGATCGATTTGATCACATACGGGAAATAGGCCAATTCATTTACGCTATGAAACGAATGTATGTCCAGTTGTTTTCTCAGCCGGAATTCAGCAAACCGGAATCCTGCATCTTCCATGGCATGGATTTTTTCGAGTTCTGATGCCTCAATCTGACATTGCACATAGAAAGGTTGGTGCGCAGATATAATATTCGCTTCCTCTGACAGAAAATCTTCGCTGCCTTGAACCCCTTCCAGGTGGATGACAGCTCGACCGAGAATTTCTGATTCGATATCAAGTTTTTTTACTTTCATAACCACTCCATTTTTTTGTTCAAGCCTTTAAAATGAAACCCGCGGGATGCATCAACACTATAATATAAAACAAGGATATTTTCAGTCGCCAATCTTGCTCAAATATATATATATTTAAATCACTATTAATATAACTATTTAAATATTTCATAAAACGCTAACTATCAACTGTTTTGTAATTTAAAATCGCTTCCAGGCATCGTCCGGCAGTTTTTCCATCCCACAACTCGGGCCTGACCGGCTGACGATCCAGCGACATCGTCGTTTCAAACTCTTTCCTGATCCGTTCAATATTGTTCCCAACCAGCACACTGGCGCCACCAAATTCACGCAGGGTAACCGGACGCTCTGTATTCCAGCGCAGGGTCAGACATGGTGTTCCCAAAATGGTGCACTCCTCCTGTAATCCACCGGAATCAGTCAGCATGATCTTTGCCGACATGTTCAGCCTGAGCATGTCATGATAACCAATGGGATGCAACAGTATCACTTTTCCTGAGGCAACTACCTGGTCATAGATCCCGAAAGCCTTGAGCTGTTTGACCGCCCTGGGATGAATGGGCCATACCAGGTGCAATTGTTCAGCAACTTCTGTTGTGAGAAAATCAATAATGGGACTGAATACCTCCTGGATGTCAACATTGGAGGGCCGGTGCAGGGTGATCACACCGAATTGCCCCGGTACTATTTCAGGCAGATCATCAACAGGCATATAGAGGTTCCGGGATACGACCTCATTGAGATCAAGTTTTTCTGCCTTCTCACGTTGCTCCTCGAGGGTATCGATCATGATATTTCCCACAAATTGAACCCGGTGTGGTTCAGCGCCTTCGCGCTCCAGGTTTTTATTGGATAGCTTATCAGGAGTGAGCAGGAGATCAGACAGGCGGTCGGTGACCAGCCGGTTCACCTCCTCGGGCATTTTAATATCCCCCGACCTTAGCCCTGCTTCGATATGACAACATTGGACATGTTCTTTTTTGGCCGTTACGGAACAGGCAAGTGTGGCATTCACATCCCCTACCACTACTACCCAGTCCGGCTGCTCCTTTTGCAGGACTTTCTCAAATTCCATCATGGTTTTCCCTACCTGTTCGGCATGCGATCCTGATCCGATGCCCAGGTGAATGTCCGCATCCGGTATACCCAGAGCCTGGAAAAAATTCTTCGACATCCGGTCGTCGTAATGCTGCCCCGTATGCACCAGCAGGTGCTCCACTTTCTCTTTGTGAATTTTATTGTGAGATTCAATCGCCCTGATAAACGGAGCGATCTTCATAAAGTTTGGTCGGGCTCCAACGACAGAGATTATTTTCATATTGCAGAATTTTGAATGGTAAAACTAACAGATTAATTTCAATTACTCCAGTGACTTCACGAAGGAATTTGACGAACGCACCAACAATAAACTGTGGTTGGGTTTTGAACAATCTCGACAGAAATCAAGATGGTACAGGCACCCTAGAACCATAAGTTTATAAAAGTATCCTTGACATTTATTTAAAAAAAATCTAAATTAAACGTTTATTTAGTACTTAAAAAAGTAAGCATTGGTTGGATCAGTAACCGATATAATTGATTTCGAGACCATAGGACCTAACAAACCGAACCAAAATCTATGATAGCATTAAAAAAACTAAGTCTGTTGCTTGCCGGATGCCTTATGCTGACGATCACATCCGGGCAGCAGATCCCATCAAAACCCTCCTCTTATCCTGTCTTTACACCCCTGGTGCTTAATCCCGGTATCGCGGGTTCAAAGGATTTTTCCAGGCTCGAACTTGTCACAAGGGTGAACGGAACAAAGGGTGCCCAGATGCTGAGCTATCACACCAGGCTTCAAAAAAGAGGTGCTACTTCAGGAACATCAAATTTCAGCAACCTTGGATTGGGGGGATACATGTTCCAGGACCGGCTGGAAAATTCCAGGAATATTGCTGCCGGGATCACCACTGCCTGGCACATTCCACTTGGCCCAGCCAAAGTATCCGGTTTGTCAATAGGTGTATCTCTACGCGGCTTATACAATATGGAAACAGGGAACGATGAAACCGCTGATCCAGTCATCAATACTTTTGTCCCAAATGCGGATGCAGGAATATATTACTACGGAAGCCGGGGATTTATCGGGCTCTCTTCAACCAACCTGGCAAGTTTGCTGGCCGATTCAGTCCCTGTCATTAACAACGAACTCTCCATTCCCAACGAACATCTCGTATATGCAGGGTATAAACAGGTACTCAACAGAAGCAATGCAATTGTGTTGGAGCCCTCGTTTATCCTTCACGTCAGCGATTCGGCCTTTTCAGATATTGAAGCCAACCTCATCCCGATCCTGAAGCTTTATGTGCAAAATGCATGTTTCGGTACCTATTTCAGGAGCTTCGACCAGCTTGCATTCTTTCTCCAATACCAGTTCCCCGGGTTCTATGCGGGGGTCAATGCGGTACTGCCCCGTAACCAGATGCTGATCAGCAATGACCAACTGTCCATTGAAGTAGCTTTCGGACTGAACCTGGGAAGAAGAGAACGAACCAACCTGCAACCATACAGATGGTAAAAACCATGATCATGAATACAACACTGAACCGAACCATACCCGTCCTGATTGCCACGCTTTTTATACTGAATGGCGTTCCGTCCATAGGGAATCCAATGAAGATAAATACAGGCAAGATGCTGCCTGTTGCAAATGCGGATTCAATACATCAGGATACCATACACGCTGAAGGAATTTCCCCGGAAAAAGGGATCGCATTCTACGAAGACCAGCTGATCATCTATTCCAATTCCAGGTACCAGCAAAAAATGATCCCGGGACACATCTCTTTTGGACATGAAGACACCTACATCTCAGCTCCGGACCAACTGGACAAATACCCAAAAGAGCGCCTGGCAAATAATGCACCTTTCGCCACCTCCCCTGCAGGAATGGCCGTATCTACCAGCAACAATATGCTCTATTACACTGCGGCGGGGAAAAACCGTAAGGATAAAATCTTTGCTGTTCCGGTGGAAAGAGGTCGTGCCGGATCGCAGGTGGCGCTGTCTCCTGCCTATGCAGACATCCTGCCGTTTTGTGAAAATGGGGACAACTACAGGCACCCGGCCGTATCACCGAATGGTGAACTGATGGTCTTTGCTTCCGACCGCAGGGGTGCCATGGGAGGGTTTGACCTTTTCATGGTGCAGAAAAATGGCGAGACATGGGAACGCCCGGTGCACCTGGGCCCGGAGATCAATTCGGTGCAGGACGAGCTTTATCCCTTCATTGACAGTGAAAACAACCTGTTCTTTTCGTCTGAAGGACACTCCGGTTTCGGCGGAATGGACATCTACATGTGCAGGTACACCGGGGAGGGATGGGAACGGCCGATTAACCTGATGCAACCTGTCAATAGCGAAAAAGACGAGTTCGGGATAAAGATGGACCCGCTGGCCAAGACAGCTTTCTATACAACACACGGCGCAGCAGGTATGGATGCATGGCAACTCATCAGGCTGGAACTTGACGGTGCAGGAACACTGCCAGGCGAACTGCACGACCGCGCCATGAACGCCTTCGAAAAAATGTTCGGTGTAGCCTTTTCTTCGACCAGTGAACAGCAAGTGAAGTTCCCGGAACCCATATCTCCCGAAGAACTGCTTGCTGAACAGGAAGCAGGGCAAGCGTCAGTGGAGACAGAAGAAGTAACAACAGAAGCTGAAGAAAAAGTTGTGGAACCCGCTGAAAACTCACCTGTGAAAGAAACCCGGGAAAAGTCCGAACCTGAAATGGATATAGAGACAGAAATACAACCAGAGCCGGAAACACAAACGGCGATGGAGGAAGAGAAAGAAGCGACAAAAGCACAGGAACAACAGGCCCCGATCGAGACGGAAGTGAAACAGGCCGGGAAGCCGGCACCACAAGCGGAGGAAAAGGTAGAACCGGATGCCAATGCCCCGGTCTTCAGGATCCAGATCACCTCTACCCGGAACTCCGCAGCAGGAAAGAAAGTCACCGTGGCAGGAAAAACCTACACTGTTTTCGAATACTTTTATAAAGGTGCTTACCGGCAGACCGTCGGGGCATTTCGCGACCTCGACGAAGCAAAATCATTCCAGTCACAATGCCGAAGCGCAGGCTACAGCCAGGCCTTCGTGGCAGCGTTTATTAACGACGAACGGGTCACCGATCCCGCGGTATTCCGGAGGTAAGGTAATTATATCGGCAAAAGAGCTCTCTTTGACTCCGGGATAAATGAAGGCAAGACAGAATGATGCAAGTCAAAGGATTTCAATAGATCAAGCTTGCATTCTCAATTACACCAATGCTGCCTTTGTGCTGATCGATCATTTCCTGGACGTTTTGAAGATTGATTTTTTCAACTCCCAATAACTTGCAGGTTTCCTCGTCCATGGAGGTTACCAGGTGAATCTGAATTCTTTTACTCTTTTCTAATTGCGCCAGTGCAGTGCCTGTATTGTTTTCATAATGTTCCCTATCCACAGGAAACATACGCTCCCGGTCCTTTAACTTAAAAATTTCAAGTAATGCTTCGTTGCCAATCCCGTCCCTGCATTCTGCAAGCAGGATCAATTTTCCGTTGTTTTCTAAAAACCTGGCAGCATTGTGGATGGATTTATGGGACTGGATGAAATTAATGTCCTTCGGAAAACCACCTGCGCTTGCCAGGACCAAATCAAAGGTATCTTCCGTCTTAACCCTGTAATGGTCCTCATAAAGCCGGCATGCTTCTAAAAAAGTATCGTAATTGGTCCCGATTTTATATTTGCATACTTTCCCATGCTGATCCAATACCGTATGGATCCCAATCGTTGCCGGTAATTTACCATAAATTTCTTCCAGGTCATTTGCCAGGGGATTGCCTTCCAATACCCCCGACTGACAATTGCTGTTCAATGAATGGTTTGCAAAATCCAGGAACAGGGAGTGATTATGTTGAATACTGGATATAGCGGCCAGTCCTGGAAAGATCAACTTCCTGCCCCCGCCGAAACCCGCGAAATAGTGATGAGAAATACCCCCCACGGTAATTACCAGGTCATTCCTGGAAAAAAGTTCTGCGTTGATGAGTATGCGTGTTCCGCGTGATGTAGTGCCAAAATCCTGGAAATCTGCTGACCTTGCATCGTGGTGAATAAATGGGTATCTTGAATAGAAATCGCCATATGCTGCCAGGCTTTCACTTTCTGATTGTTTTGGATGACTGCCGTAAGCGACATAAAAAGTCAATGAGCAATCCGGGAGTTTACTATTCTCAATTGATTCTTCGATCCATGGTAAAAACACAGGTAACTGAGACAAGCGGGTTTTATCTGCTACAACGATGCCTATTCGGACCGAATTCTTTCCACCGGAAGTATACAACCTATTCAAATGTCCCGCTAAATTTTGAATGAATTCAGCTTTATCTATTTCATGCTGAGTCAGTTCGGGACGGATCCATACACTATTGCCAGGAATGGCAAATCCGAACTGCGTGTCTCCCTTTTTAAGTTGCATTTTCACTCGAAAGATAATTGCTCATTCTCAACAGGTAATGAATAAAGCATCAGCTTTACCAATTTTTTCATTAATAACCTGAATTTCACTTATCAATCTTCTGCTTGTATGCCTGGTACATTAATTCAATCCCATCATCCAACTCAACCTTGTGCCTGAACCCGATCGAATGAAGTCGTGACGGATCGGTAAGTTTACGCGGCGTGCCATCCGGCTTATCGGAATTGAACACCAGGTCCCCTTCAAATCCAAGCTTTTCTTTGATCAGTTCAGCCAGTCCTTTAATCGAGATCTCCTTCCCGGTCCCGATATTCAGCCAGGCGTATTCCGGATTGTCGATGATCATCTCTTCAACCTTTTCAGATTCCATCACGTGCACACACGCCGCTGCCATATCCTCAGAGTACATAAACTCCCGGAGTGGTGAACCGGTGCCCCAGATCTCAACTGCAACCTTAGATTCGGATGTACCATTCCTCTCAACAGTAATACCATATTTTCCAAGCATTTGGAGAATCTCCTGCTCAGTTGCAGAACCATACACTCCTTCAATGGGATTAGCATTTAGATCCACTCGGATCATATCCCAGTCTCCAGTTTCAAGATGCCTGCCCAGGTGTATTTTCCGGAGCAATGCCGGGAGTACATGTGACTTCTCCAGGTCGAAATTATCATTGGGCCCGTAAAGGTTGGTGGGCATCACCGAAAGGAAGGTGGTTCCGTATTGCCTATTGTAGCTTTCACACATCTTCATCCCGGCGATCTTGGCGATGGCATAGGGTTCATTGGTGTCCTCCAGCGGACCGGTAAGCAGGTATTCTTCCTTCATGGGCTGTGGCGCCATTTTAGGATAGATACAGGTAGACCCAAGGAACAGCAGTTTTTTCACATCATTCAGGTATGCATGATGAATAAGATTGTTCTGTATCATCAGGTTTTCATAAATAAACTGGCCACGGTAAGTGTTGTTGGCGACAATGCCGCCCACTTTGGCAGCTGCGATGAAAACATAATCCGGCTTTTCCACAGAAAAGAATTCAGCCACTGCTACCTGGCTGACAAGATCCATTTCCTCCATGGTCCGGAAAACGAAGTTGTGATACCCTTTTGCTTTTAATGTCTTGGTAATGGCGGAACCCACCAGTCCTGTATGGCCTGCGACATAAATTTTCAAATCTTTTTTCATCATCAATAAGATTTCTTATTCAAAATAATTCAGCGTCTCCCACCCCCCGTCTTTCAGGTACCGTTCGCGCTTCATTAGCTTCACATCGGAGGTGATCATATCCTTGATCAGTCCATTCAGGTCATATTCGGGTGTCCAACCAAGTTTCTTATTGGCTTTGGTTGGATATCCGATCAAAAGTTCCACTTCTGAAGGACGGTAATATTCCGGATCAACCTTTACAGCAATTGGATTACTGGCGATACGTTCTTCCAGCTCCGCAAGATAATCTGCTCCCACTTTCTCCGAGAAAATACTTGTATCCACATCAGTAAGTGTACCCACTTCATGTTCTCCCTCCCCTGAAAACTGGATAGAGATCCCCAGCTCCCTGAAGGTCTTTTTTACGAATACCCGGATCTCCGTGGTTACCCCAGTGGCGATCACATAATCGTCCGGCTCATCCTGTTGCAGGATCAGGTGCATGGCGCGCACATAGTCCTTGGCATGTCCCCAGTCACGTTTAGCTGACAAATTACCAAGAAAAACTGCTTCCTGCATTCCCATGACAATGCGGGCCACCGCTCGAGTGATTTTCCTGGTAACGAAAGTCTCTCCCCGTATCGGTGACTCGTGGTTGAACAGGATCCCGTTGCTGGCATGCATACCGTGTGCTTCGCGATAGTTTTTGGTAATCCAGAAAGCATACAATTTTGCCACCCCGTAGGGACTCCTCGGATAAAAAGGTGTCTTCTCAGATTGTGGCACCTCCTGTACCAGTCCGTACAGCTCAGAAGTACTTGCCTGGTAGATACGCGTCTTTTGGGTAAGTCCCAATAGTTTTACCGCTTCCAGGATACGCAGCGTCCCGATTCCGTCGGTATTGGCCACATATTCAGCCGTATCGAAACTCACCTTCACATGGCTCATGGCACCCAGGTTGTACAGTTCATCCGGCTGAGTCTCCTGGATGATCCGCGTCAGGTTCATCGAATCCGTGAGGTCCCCGTAATGCAAAATGAAATTCCGGTTCTCAATATGCGGGTCCTGGTACAGGTGGTCGATCCTTTCCGTATTGAACATGGAGCTTCTTCGCTTGATACCATGTACCAGGTATCCTTTTTTTAAGAGATATTCCGCCAAGTATGCGCCATCCTGGCCGGTTATCCCAGTGATCAATGCAACTTTAGACATATGATTTATTTTTATACAAATATACAATTGTGTCGATAGGTTAATCTTATAATAATAGCATTATTGGTTAATGAAAGAAAATGGGTAGATCAAATGAAATGAACAGATGATCAATGACAGATACTACATTCAATCACAAATAGTGGAATAATTCACGTTTTTGTCGATAAAACATAAACTTTTCTAACATTTTTCAGTTCAAATCAGACTGTAATGATGGTTGATGAAATGCTTGTTTGTAATGTTAAGTCTTACAATTTCAACAACCAAGGCAAATATTGTATTGACCAGGCTAAAATAGGCCAATACTGTGTTTGATAAGTCTTGATAACATCTTGACAAAACAGTTGTTTAAATGTTAAATCTATTGCAATTTTGAATAAATTATTGTAAAGCAAACAACAGAAAAATATAGAAGTCATGAAAAAGCTAAGAATTATCGCACTGATCAGCATTTTTGCCCTTATTTCGGCAGACTCTTACGGAGGTTGGTTCCAGCAATGGCGCCAGAAACGCCAGCAACGCCAGGTGCAGGAAGTACAGCAGGTTGAGCCTGTTGATCCAGGCACAGCAGTCGGAGCCCCACTTGACGGAGGACTATTGGCGATCCTCGCTGCTGCAGGTGCAGCATATTTTGGTGTCAGGAGGAAAAAGAAAAATGCTGCTGAATAGGTTAATTGGACTTATTTAGGAAATACTCCAAACAGACTTACAAATGAAATGATCCGGCAGGTGTATCATACACGTGCCGGATTTTATTATGCACAGAGAAATTAATTGATCGAAAACCACAATCTCACTGCTAAATTAGTAGTTTAATAACAAGGAGTGAATAGCGCTATTTTCGTCTGAATAACCAGCGCAATGAAAACCGTCTCTTCTTGTGCTGCCTGTAATATGCATACTTAGAACTTTTCACATCCTTAAGATCATTGATCACAAGGTAGATATCCTCTATCTCTTTACGCCGGAAATCGTACAGACAGTTTCGCAATGCTTTTCTTGTGATAACTCCCAGACGAGTGACAAACAATTTGATATCTGCCAGTCCCATCAACAGGAATGCATCGGTGAAAACATCATACGGGGGACTATCAATGATAATGTAATCGTAGCGCTTCTTAAGTTGCTCAAACAATTCTTTTGTTTTAGGCAAGGAGATCAGTCCGACCGGATCCGGAGGCATTTCTCCGCTATCGATAAAATGCAGATTTTCCATTTCAGTTGGGAGCACAATCTCCTCAAGTGAGGCACGGTTGATGAGATAGGAGCTGATACCGGGAGTATCATCCTTCCGCAATCCATTAAATACCTTTGTGCCTTTCCGCAGGTCCAGGCTTACCAGGAGCGTTTTGTTATGGGTAGAAGCAAAACTGGCTGCAAGATTCAATGCATTGAAGGACTTTCCTTCATTCGGAACAGCGGAGGTAATGAGGATGACCTTGTTTCTTTCACCGAATAAATAATATACCAGGTTGCTTTTCAGGGTATGAAAAGCTTCGCTGATGGGACTGTGAGGATTGTTCAAAATCACATTCTTCTTATTGCCATCTGAACGTGGCACCATTCCTATTTCCTTCAGGTCGTTTAAACTCTTTATTTCATCCAGGTTGCTTATTTTATCACTGAACATGAGCTTCGCAAGCACATACAGCAAAGGAAACAAAAGCCCAAGTGCAATGGCAAGCGCTATACTCATAGGTGGACTCGGAGCTGTTACTCCCTGGTAACGAACCGGTTCAATAACTTCACAGTCAGATTCATTTGATGCTCTTGTGATCTGTGCCTCTATACGCTTATTGAGCAAAGCAGTATATGCTGCATCTGTAATATTGAATTCTCGTTCGATACCTACCAGCCTGCGTTGGGCCTGTGGCAACTTGGCAAATTCCTGGTTAAGTGCCTGGATTCTTGTGTCAATTTCACTGAGCTGATTCTCAACGGCTGTGATCCTGAAACTGATGTTCTCTGTGATCACCTGTTTCATATTGTCGATCGACTGGTTGATGGTTCTCAGCCTTGGACTTCTTATCTGGTTCCTGTTGATCAGGTCCTGCCTCTCCGTGGAAAGCTGGGCCAGGTCCTGTATTAAAGAGGACAAAACTTCGTCCTCAAGTCCCGCAAGTGAAGGCGGGATAAACCGGTCGTTATCTTTGTTCTGCTCAAAATAATCACGTAGTTGAACCAGTGTGTTGTATTCGTACTCTGCCTCTTCCCTGGCCCGTTCAAGTTCACTCATCTGGGAATTCAGATTGGCAGTTTTCTGATCAATACTCATCACATCATAGCTGCTCCTGAAATTCTGAAGCTGTTGCTCGGATCTGCCAAGGGAGGTGGAAATAGTTGAAAGCTGTTGATCTATATATTCAAGAGTTTTAACTGCGAGCCGGTTCTTGTTTTCCAGATTCTTCTCAGCATATTTATCGATCAGGTTGGTAAGGAACTCCGCGGCCAGATTACTATTGCCCCATTGAAAAGATATATTAACAATGGTAGACTCCCGCTGGTTGACCTGCAGATTAAGTGCTGACCTGAACTGATGGGCCAGCATATTTGGATCATTAAACTGAAAGAACAATTGTTTTCCCTGGTAGGTTTCAGGATTGTAATTTGAGTTTAGCAATACCTTGAACGAACAATTTTCTGTTTCAATGGTCTCCCCGAACCTGGCTATTTTGTTTAAACTGAAATGAACACCATTCCTGACCAACCTTTCATCCTGAAAATCAAAAACAGGCGTATGCTCGTTATACGCACCGATAGAAAAAGTTGCATCATCAATGATGCTGATACCGATCAATGTATTGATGGGCTGCACATGGTCTTCGTTGATAATAACTATAAAAGGGGATTGTCTATAGATATTTGTCAGGGTAAAAAGCAGCTCCTTTGGGATCGGCACCCTACCCTCCTGCATGTAATACGAAGTAAGAAGGTTCATGTCATCCACTACTTCCCTGACTAGGGGGGTGGACTGAAAAAAGGTCAGTTCATTCTGGAAAGAGCGGTTTCCCTGCATCAGTTCTGCCACATCGAAATACTCGCTGTTGCCACTTCGTTGCTGTGCACGGTCATCGACGTTGATAACGATCCTTGCACCTACCAAATAGGTCTTCGAAGATAGACTCAGGTAAACAATAGCCACCGCCACAAAAATAACAGTAGCTATCACTAGTAGGTACCAGTGTTTTAAAATTACATTAACAAGGTACTTCACATCAATATTTTGACTGTTCTTCCGCGCTTCCATAAAAAGTACTGCTAATTATTAAGTGTGATGATAAAAGTCATGATCAGAATCGTTGTTGAAATAAGCGAACTGATTAGCGTCCATGGGAAAGTTGCCATCCCCCATTGTCGCCTCTGCAAAGGCTCCACGTAAATAATATCATTGGCTTGAAGAGTATACCATTCCGTACCCAAGACCTGGTCATTTGTCAGGTTCACATATTTTTTCACTACGGCGTCATGATCTTCCCTCACGATCAGGACATTCGTTTTGTTACCGAACTCTGTAATATCCCCTGCATAACCGATGGCCTGGTAGATATTCATGGGTTTATTATTCATGATGTATACACCTGGGGCGGCAACTTCTCCAAGCACTGTTATGCGTGCATTTACCATTTTAATAGTAACGATCGGCTGGTAGAGGTATTGTGACAATTCTGATCTTACAAGTATGGTGGCTTCATCGACATTCAATTCAGATAATTTTAGTTTTCCGATATAAGGCAACTCGACAAATCCATCACGATCAACCAGGTAACTAAGCATTTCAATTCCAAGCACTCCTGACTGCTGGATTTGAAAATTGTGTGGTTCGTTGTCTGCTGTTGTAACAGTAATATATAACTCGTCTCCCGGCTGAATAATATGTAAACTGTCCCTACCCTGTTCATAAGATTGATCAGGCTGATCAGGGTTTTCGATCGTTTCGTTGATCCGGAAATAGGCGGAACGCTTAGCTGGCGCACAGGATCCACCGATAAGCAATACTGATAAAGAAATCACTAGAAGTTTCGATAAAATCCGGCATTGGGTATTTTTCATCATGCGCTGTATTGTAGATAAACAAATGTAGTTAATAATTTTTTATCATCTGTCATAATCAATAATGCCTCTTTTCCTCTCGCTAGAATATTGTCAGGCTAACTGGTTGCTGACCTTTTTCTCAATATTTCAAACCAAACCACCCATAAAGCAAAAATCAGAAGGTAGATCCCTACATTGTAGACCTCGTGATGTACAGATGCCCTGTGATATCCATTATCACCCTGGGCAACAATGAAGACCAGGACCAATCGTACAATATTCGAAATAAAAACCAAAATTACACCTATACAAATATATTTCAGTGTGAATCGGGGATGGCCCTGTGGCCTGGTAACATAAACCATGGCAGTAAATAAGTAGATAGTCATAAACCCCAGGCAGTGCTTCGACAACGCCAGGGCTCCGCTGTCACCGACAAGCTGATCTCCTACAATGTAACCTTCGTAACCAAACATTGAAGAGATAATCCGCGAAATCTCAAGCAGAAACAATACATAAGGCCTGTATTCAATAAAAGGGATGAAATAATCCCTTAACAACATCAGGAAAATGAGCAACACTATAATCTCGTTCATCTTCTTGTCTGAAATATTGGTCCTGATTCCAATTTTTTCAATGGTATACCTGATCACACCCTTATTTGAAATCAGTATTCCTGAAAAGAAGATCAACATCACTAAATTACCTGCCAGGGTAGGAGAAAAATACTCCCATTCAAATTCCTGAATCAATTTGGGTCCGAGAAAACCGATAAGTAATAATCCGAAGACAACTGCAAAAAGATGTGTGAAAAGAAAAACTAAGGTTTGGTAAATTCTTCTTTTTATCGGGGAAAAATTAACCCAGATCAATACCAGGATCAGGACACTCCACCGCTTATAAATCAAAAATGATTGCCAGTTTTCAATAAATCTGCTATATCTAGAATGAAAAATTCCTTCCCGGCTAAAAATAAATTGGTGATCCCGGATAATCACACCGGTCTCCAGTATATCAAAGATTTG
Organism: uncultured Bacteroidaceae bacterium; assembly: GCA_964406495.1. Taxonomy (GTDB): domain Bacteria; phylum Bacteroidota; class Bacteroidia; order Bacteroidales; genus M55B112. The sequence goes on from CAYOSB010000021.1 coordinate 25,894, forward strand.
ATTGGCGATCCATTCAGGAATCACCAGGTAATGGTAATATACAGAAATTAAAAAAGGAAGAAGGGGATCCTTTTCAAATAGGGTCAACCTAAGCAACAGGTAAATAATTCCACTTACAACAATTGTAGATGTAAAGATTCTTAAAGTTGAATGACTAATGATACTCCGAAAATTCAATGCGCGCTTCTCCTGTCTTTAACTTATATGGCCGTCCTGGTTAACTCCGGTCTTTCATGTGAATTCGCAATATAGGACTTAAATTCCGGAACAAGATCCTTCAGCTTTTCGATTAACTCATTATTATTATATGAGTAAAGAAAACCCAACAGGTTCTTTGCCTCAAGTGCAACCATGAAATCGGTCGTCTCCACCTGTGCAATATTGATTTTTGGATTATAGGTAGGTAGTGTATTTTCCTTATCAGCTAACAGTTCCTCGTATAGTTTCTCTCCCGGTCTGAGCCCCGAGAATGCTATCTTAATATCCTTGCCGGGTTCCAGTCCTGACAGCCTGATCATTTGCTTTGCAAGATCGAGGATCTTCACAGGACTTCCCATATCAAATACATATATTTCCCCTCCTTTGCCCATGAATCCTGCTTCAAGCACAAGCTGACAGGCTTCCGGGATCGTCATGAAGTAACGGGTGATTTCCGGGTGGGTTACTGTAAGGGGGCCTCCCTCTTCGATCTGTTTCCTGAAGATCGGTATCACCGACCCATTTGAACCAAGCACATTCCCAAAACGTGTAACCACAAATTGGGTGAAGTGATTTTCCGGGTTGCGTGACCTTGACTCAATCACCATTTCACACAACCTTTTTGTTGCTCCCATCACATTGGCGGGATTTACTGCTTTGTCAGTTGAAATCATCACAAATTTCTTCACCCTGTACTTAATCGCCATTGCAGAAACCATCATAGTGCCCCCGACATTCACCCTTAGTGCTTCATGTGGATTCAACTCCATCAGGGGAACATGCTTATAGGCTGCTGCATGAAATACCAGGTCCGGCCGATGCTGGCTGAAAACGATCTCCATTTTTTCCTGGCTGGTCACATCCGCGATGACCATCACCTTTTCCACATTGCTGAACGTATGATCAAGCTCCCTTTCCAGATTAAACATGGGCGTTTCCGCCTGGTCAACCAATATGAGTTTTTTAACATCGAATCGGCTCAGTTGTCGCACCATCTCAGATCCGATTGACCCTGCAGCCCCGGTAACCAGGATGGTCTTATCCCTTAAACCTTCATCAATCAATTCAAGATCCAGTTTAATGGGTTCTCTACCCAATAAATCATTCAGGTCAATCTTCTTAAGTTGATCCAATTGGAAACTTCCGTTGAACCAGGCATATGCCCCGGGTATCTCCAGAACTTCCAGTCCTAAATCCACTGCATATTTTAAAATATCTGATTTTTCCCTGGCATCAATATTCTTTATGGCAAAGATCATGGTATGGATACCTGCTTTTTGCAGCGACTCCTTTGAAAGCCTGGCTGGATCAATTACCGGAATACCATTGATCTTTTTTCCCTGGAGTTTTCGGTCACTGTCGAGAAAACCAACAATATTATATTCATTTGCCAGGTCACTGTCAATGACATTTTTTGTTGTTACTCCGAGCACACCTGCGCCATAGATCAGGATGTTATTCTTGGATTGGGGCGATACAGAAATGAATTCATATAAAATCTTGATCGATATTCGAACAAGGAATAAAAATACACTGATCGATACGAAGTGTATAAGTATGATTGAAATGGGTATGGTCAGGACTTCATGCCACCCGATGTAGCGACTTGCGAGAGATAATCCAACCAATAATACCATAGAGGAGAAGGCAGCAATCAGCACATTAAAAATATCCCGGATCGTCGTATGCCTGATCAGCCCTGAAAACGATTTGAAAAGCAGAGAAAACATACAGTAGACGACGAGTACAACCAGGGATTGCTTGAACGCAGTTTCAACAGGAAGCGCATTAATTTCAAAATTTAATCTGAGGAGATATGACAAGCCAAAAGCCAATAGAATTGCACTACTATCGAGAATAAAAACCGTCCATTGAGGAAGCGAATAATTTTGAAAAACTCGCTTCATCTTGGATCGCAAAAATAATATCCACCGACTATATAAAACTCTCATTTTTGTTTCACTTAATGTACAAACTTAACTGCGCTTTTCAATTAACTAATTTACCCCTTTTTAACGGTTCAGACCAGCTATGGTTTAAGCATTTTGACAAGTATGTTCATTGAAATGATTAACGCATAATAAAGACTTGAAACAGAAGAAATAATGAAGATTTATTATAAGAAGAGATATCCGTTATTTATGTAATGACATTAATTATTCATCTTAATATTTCAACTTTTAATCAAAACAATCATTCGCAGGCCACCCTAAATTTTATTTAGATTGTTTATATATAAAGATATTAATTGAATCATTTTTAACGCATTAAAAGCTTCTAATGAATGTATCGAACTCCTGTTTTGATAATTAATCGAAACAGAAAATATTGAAAAGCAAACATGAAAAACAGTGCAAGTCTCCGATTAAGTATTCTTGGATTTCATGAATACCTGAAACAGATCAAATTCTTTATTTCAAGGATAAATATAAAGGGCCGGGCCGACATCGAGCGCGGCAGCTCGGCCAGCGGCTCGCGGAAC
>CAYOSB010000022.1:0-27902 GCA_964406495.1 uncultured Bacteroidaceae bacterium
CCCGTGCATATGGACATCAATGATTCCATTTCCTCCATGAGCTTTGTTATGCCTTCAAAATATGAGGACACTTCCCTGCCCGATCCCAACGATCCGGACGTAATTATTGAAAGAAGCAAGGCTGAATATGTGGCCGTGATCAAATTCAGGGGATATGCCAATGACGCCAAACTGGCACGCTATACAGAAAAGCTTAAGTCCATCTTAAAAGAAAAGGATATTGACTATCACGGCAATTTCAGGTACCTCGGTTACAACCCACCCTACCAGTTCATCGGACGAAAAAATGAGATCATCGTTTCGATCGACTGGAGATAAAGATGGCAGGATACAGGACAGTATTCTGCATCGCTCCAACTCACTTAAATTGTCAGAATCATTTTGATACATGCATATCTGTCCTGACATTTTGTTATATTAGATCATTGAAGACAAACAACCCTAACTATGAATCGCTCATTTTACCTGATCCTGTTTTCTTTGGTCATATTTTTTCAAATTGACATCAGAGCACAGAATGTCGCTATCCATCCCTTCATTTATATGACGCCAGACGCGATACGATCGTATACGAACACTATCCCAAATACGTCAGAGATAATGAATGTTTCTCAACGACGTTGAATAATAGCAACAGAGACTTTACTATAAAAACGCTGGCATGAAAAGATTATCTGAATATCAGAAAAATAATATTTTCTAAATAAAATCCTGAATTGTAAAACAAATTAGTATCGCTTATCTTTAAGGTGCAGGAAACCAGGTCCGCGATGTGTAACTAAATAGTTAAGTGCTGACAAGCACATCATCATCTTGAAGAAAATCTACAAAATAATCCATGCCCACACAGGTGAAAACACCCGGATTTGCCTTGCGACCCTGGTAGCTACAAGGGGATCAGCGCCGCAGGTACCGGGATCTTCTGCCGTTTTTTCTGAACAGGGACTGCTGGCCGGTACCCTGGGGGGAGGCATCATGGAAGAGGATGCACGCAGGAAGGCCATCGAAGCAATCCGTTCCGGGAAGCACCAACTCTATGACTTCCGGCTGGATGCCGATATCGATAGTGGAGAAGGTGCAATCTGTGGTGGCAGTGGAACGCTCCTGCTCGATCCGGATCCTGGAAAGCACGAAACATGTTTCCGGGAAATGAATGCCTCCCTGGAGAAAAGTCAGCCGGGATGTCTCATTACAATAATCCCCCGGACAGTTGGTGCCAGCCTCCAAAGATACTGGCATGCAGATGCATTCGAGGCACCAACGGACTCCCCGGGGCAATGGCCGGGTATTGAAAAGGCGTTTGCCAGTGCAATGAATAAAGGCGATTGTTCCCTGCTGACCAATGAAACCGGGGACATGATGTTCATCGAACCGGTCTTCCCGGTCTCAAAACTGGTCATCGCAGGTGCGGGACATATCGGGAAAGCACTTTCACATATGGCCAGCCTGCTGGACTTCGAGGTCACGGTCATTGACAGCCGCCCGGAACTGGCAAATGCTGAAAATCTGCCGGATGCAGCGCATATCATCGTCAAACCTGTAAGCAAGGCAATGGAGGACCTTCCTGAATCGAAAGATACCTACATTGTCATTGTGACCCACGACCACAAGGAGGATACTGCGGCGCTCAAAGCCTGCATCGGGCATGAATTTCCCTACATCGGGATGATCGGTAGCAGGAAAAAGGTCCGCCTGGTCAGAGAGAAATTCATTACCGAAGGCTGGGCCAACCGAGAAGCACTGGACCGGGTACATGCACCCATCGGCCTCGAAATCGGTTCTGTAAGTATCCAGGAGATCGCCCTCAGTATATCTGCCCAGCTGGTTCAGACAAGGGCTGCACTTCGCAAAGGAAAAAAACGTGAACGCATCGCGGCTGTGATCCTTGCCGCAGGGGCCTCCCGGCGGATGGGAGAACCCAAAATGTTGCTTCCGTTCGGAAAAGAAACGATCATCCGGACCGTGATCCGGCATGCACTGAATGCCAACAGTGACTGCGTGCGGGTGGTACTTGGTGCAGATGCCGAAGCCATCCGGACCCATATTGCCGACCTGGAGGTGGAGCCGGTAATGAACAGGGAATTCAACAGAGGAATGCTCTCCTCCGTGCAGGAAGGCATACGGTCCCTGCCAAAAGATACAACCGCGGTGATGATCCTGCTCGGTGACCAGCCCATGATCACATCCGGGACCATGCAGCGGCTGATTGACCAGTACAGGAATTCTGAAAAAGATATTGTCATTGCCACCGCAGGAGGAAAGCGCGGACACCCGATAATTTTTAACGCAGCTTATATCCCCGAACTCCTCTCCTACGGGGCAACACAAACACTCAGGGACCTGCCCGGAAATCATCCCGGGAAGGTTGGTGAGCTTGAAACAAAACAACCGGAGATCCTGCGGGATATTGATACACCAGCGGATTACAATAATGAAACCACTGATATAAAAAAGGATTGAGATCCTGGATCACTGAATGCTATAACGCAATCAACCAGGGCAACCAGGAAAATAGAAAAAAATAAATACCATAAAAACGAGAAACCATGACTGAAACCATTCAATTTGAGCTCAACGGAAAACCGGCAGAGCTGACAGTGGATCCGAATACCATCCTGATGTGGGCCATCCGGAATGACCTGGCACTCACAGGAACGAAATTCGGATGCGGGACCGGATTCTGTGGCGCATGCACGGTAATTCTTGACGGTGAACCGGTAAGGTCCTGCATGCTTCCCGTCAGCGATGTGGCCGGGAAGAAACTGCTGACCATCGAAGGACTTGAACAGAACGGGGAGCTGCATCCCATACAGCAAGCTTTTATGGCAACAGATGCTTTACAGTGCGGCTTCTGTACCCCCGGGATGATTATGAAAATATATGGTCTGCTGATCGTAAACCCGGAACCCACCGATCAGGAAGTGCTGGATGCCCTGGAAGAGAATTTCTGCCGCTGCAGTGCATACAAACAGATTCTCCAGGCGGTTCAACTGGCCGGAAAAATGATGAAAGGAGGGGTGAAGATATGAGACAACGCAATAACATGAGGTTACCGGAATTTCACAAATTGAATGAAGATAATGCTTTAATGAAAGGAGGACCCACGCTATGAAACGACAGGAAGAAATAACCCGCAAGATTTCCCGCGATATCAATGATCCCTGGCACATGGACCGCAGGGATTTCTTCAGAAAGATCGGGGGCGGACTGATCATCTCCTTTTCCATGGGCGGTTTGCCTGCACTGGCCGGCACACAGGACCGCAGCGAAGACGAAGTAAATGCCTACCTGAGGATCGCCGAAGACGGAAACGTAACGCTGTTTACCGGTAAGATCGAGATGGGACAGGGACCCATTACCTCCCTGCCGATGATGCTTGCCGACGAACTGGATGTGAACCTGGAAAGCGTGGAGATCATTATGGGCGACACGGACCTGACACCTTATGACAATGGTACATTTGGCTCCCTTACTACCCGCCAGTACGGGCAGATCATGCGCAATGCCGCTGCAAAAGCCCGGGCCATCCTGCTGGACATGGCAGCAGCCGAACTCGCAGTTGCAACCGCAGATCTGCAGGTAAAAGAGGGAATGGTATCCGTGAAATCCAACCCTGCCAAAAAAGTCAGCTATGGTGATCTTACGAAAGGAAAGAAGATCATGAAAACCATTGATGAAGCGGTGGACTTGAAAAAACCAGGGGAATTCACTTACATGGGCACCTCCCGCAAACATGTGGATGCCTATGCAAAAGTCACTGGCCGGGCGCTTTATTCAGGTGACATCAAGCTCCCGGGCATGATGTTCGCCCGTATCGTGCGTCCCCCCTCACTGGGTGCAAAACTCACCAGCATAGACACATCCGGCGCAGAAGAGATTGAAGGAACGGAGATCCTCCGTGACGGTGACTTCATCGCAGTACTGAACCCTTCCCAGGACCTGGCCGATGTTGCCCTGGCTAAAGTGAAGGCTGAATTTGAGGAGGAAAAGTCAGAAGTTGACCATGAAAACATTTATAAAACCCTTGTAAAAAGCGTGGATAACTCGCGGGAACTGGCGAGTGCAGGGGATCCCGGACAGGGAAAGAAGAAATCTGCAACGGTGTTCGAATCGGAATACCATGATCCCTACCTGGCCCATGCCCCGATTGAAAACCACACCGCCACTGCTTATTTCGAGGGTGACAGGCTGATCATGTGGGCCTCATCCCAGACCCCCTTCCCTACCAAGGAAGATATCGCAGACGCACTGGACATCCCCCAGGATAAAGTGCACCTGAAGCAGGTATTCGTGGGCGGAGGATTTGGCGGAAAGATCTACAATCCACAAGCGATCGAAGCTGCGAGGCTAACCAAACTCAGTGGAAAACCCATTCAGCTGGTCTACTCGCGGGAAGAGGAATTCATGCTGGACCGGCTCCGCCCGGCTGCAGTGGTGAAGCTCTCTTCAGGTATTGATGAAGACGGCAGGATGAATTTTTGGGATTATAATGTGTACCTGGGCGGAAGAAGAGGTGCAACACATTTTTATGACATCCCCGATCACCGCACTACGCATCATTTTACGAAGGGCACGACACGGGATGCCCACCCTTCTTATAACGGAGAATGGCCGCACCCGTTTTACACGGGAGCGTGGCGCGGACCCAGCAACAACACCAATACCTGGGCCAGGGAGTCGCAGGTCGAAATAATGGCTGCTGCTGCCGGAAAAGATGCCCTGCAGTTCCGGCTGGACCACCTCAAAGGCGACCCAAAGATGGCCAACGTATTGCGGATCGGCGCCGACAAATTCGGTTGGACACCAGCGGTCGGACCGAGCGGAAGAGGATACGGCATCGCCTGCGGGATCGATGCAGGAACCTGGCTGGCGGTTTTCGCAGAAGTGAAGGTAAATAAATCAACAGGACACATCCAGGTGGTCCGGACCGTGGTCTCCCAGGACATGGGACTGGTGGTCAATCCGCAGGGTGCAATTATCCAGGCCGAAGGCGGGCTGATCATGGGACTCGGGTATGCACTTGGAGAGGAGATCAGGTTCCAGGGACGCAAGATGCTGGACCGGAATTTTGATACCTATGTGCTCCCGAAGATCAGCTGGACCCCGGAGATCGAGGTGGTGTTTGCCGACAAGCAACATGAGCCACCGCAGGGAGGAGGCGAGCCCTCCGTCGTTGGTATTGGAGGTGCAGTCGCCAATGCCGTGTTCGACGCCACGGGAGCCAGGCTCTATCGCCTGCCAATGACCCCGGAACGGGTCCTGGCGGCACTGGAGAAGGTATAACTTTTTCACTTTCTTTGTTATGCAGGAAGTATTGATACCGAACTTGTTGCATACAGTCTGGTCTGTATGCAGCAACAGGAATCCATGCTTCTCTGCCTACATATGGAAGTACTGGTTTAAAAGAAGTACTGATTTAAAAATGTTTACTAAGCTGAAAACTAATTATGCCCATTCTGAAAATAGAAACCAGCAAGAAGATCAGGAACAGGGAAATCTTCATGCATGATGCAACTGCACTGTTAAGTAAATTACTGGATAAACCCGCTAAGTACATCATGGTCATCTGCGAGCAAGCGCACATGTCTTTTGCAGATGATTCCGCTCCCTGCCTGTATGCCGAATTAAAAAGCATCGGGTTGCCCGAAGATAAAACAACGGAGTTTTCCGAAGCATTGTGCCGTTTCTTCGAAACCTACCTGGATATTCCACGCGATCGTACGTATATCGAATTCACCAACACGGAACGTCATATGCTCGGCTGGAACGGGAAAACATTTGCCACCTAGTATCGCAACGACAAAACACCAAATTAATTGACAGGATGTTTAAAAACATCTGAAAGGAATTTCGATAGCTCTCAACAGAATATGCTACAAGCACTATAGAGCGGTCAGAAAGCCTTATGAAAGCTGATCTTCAGAGGCCGCGAAAACCGCCAACCAGACAGAGGGGGGTGTAGAGATATCTATCAACAATTACTTCCTGCTTTTGTTATTCTTCTATCAGAATTCACTATTTTACAGGTGTCGGTTCGCTGAATGGCAGCAGGACTAATACTTTCTTGTGAATCAGGCGAGCTTTGAATAATATTTTCCTGTTTCTGTGGTTAATAGAATTGGAGAAATTAAATGCGAAAAACAGTCATTGGATCACTGGCCATGCTGCTCCTGGTATCCTGCAACAATACGACCACTACACCTATACACGTCGGGTTGATGGTTTGGCCCTCATATGAACTATTTTACCTGGCTGAACACCAGGGATATTACAACCCGGACAGCATAAAATTGATAAGTTTTTATACACCCTCAGAAGCAATCCGGGCCTACAGGACACACCAGCTGGATGTATTGTTTGTGACCAACCAGCTTTACCTGGATATGAACGATGAAGAATTGCAGGATCGTATCATCATGGTAGTGGATTATTCTGCCGGTGCTGATCTTTTGGTTGCCCGCGAAGGCATTACTGAAGTGAAGGAATTAGAAGGAAAGCGGGTAGCTGCCGAGGCCAACGCCCTCGGTGTTTACGTACTGCTAAGGATGCTTGAATTAAACGGAATGTCCCGGGAGGATATCAATTACATACCCACAGATATTGCAGAACAGCTAGAGGGATATGCGTCGGGTCAATTTGATGCGGTAGTGACATATGAACCATTCGCCGCGAAAATGAAGACACCAGGAGCAAATGAATTGCTGAACAGCAGCGTGATGCCTTACGAGATCTCAGACCTGGTGATTGCATCTCCGGCAGTGATCAAAAAACATAAAAGCCAATTGACTGCATTATTCAAGGGTTTTTTCAGGGCACAGAGGGATTTTCAAACCGAACCAGAAAAATATGCTCCTGTTCTTGCCAGGAGAGAAGACATATCGGACCAGGAATTACTTGCCGTTTTCCACGGCCTGGAACTATTGGGATTGAAAGAAAACCGTGAATTGTTCAATAGTCCTGATTCCGGTTTTTATCAAACCCTCACCCTGGTAAGTGAAAAAATGGTCCAATATGGGATTATAAGTAACCGGTATGAAACGCAAGAAATGATTGATAACTCCATTCTCGAAGAACTCAGTTATGATGTTCAATAAAATACCATTGCGGTACAGCATCCCCGTGGGAATTTTACTGTTTAACCTGGCATTGTTGTCCGTTAACTTCCTGACCGGCAAACAGGCAATGGTGGAGCAGACCATACACAATTCCTCAGAAAACCTTGGTAAAATCGGGATGTTGCTGAGCTCCCAGGTGGAATCGTCACTTCGCAACGACAAGAAGATTGAAGCGCAGGACCTCATCAATCAATTCGCAGGATTCAGGAACATTGTCCATGTGTATCTTATTGACAGTCAAAAGAAAATTCTCCTTAGTGACAACTCCAGGGAACAGGGTGCAAAGATGAATAAACTTCCCGGGTTTGAAACAGTGACCGGCGGTGACAACGCAAATGGTCGCATTTTCAACAATACCTACTATAATCCATCCGAACAGTATTTATACAATTTCAACCAGGTTTCAATACGCACCTCCGCTGTGGAGTTCATACCCGAAAACAAAGGATACCTAATCATTGTCCAGGACCTGGAAGGAGGAATCAACCAATTGCAACAGCCGATCCGTTCCAGGGCCTGGAGAGACCTCGGCATTTACCTCCTTTTCAGCTTGTTACTGTGGTTGGTGTTCCACTATATCTTTTTACGACGCATCATCAGAATACTGAGAAATTTCCGCGAGCCCGGAAACCTGAAAAAGAACACGTTTAATGGCAGGGATGAAATATCCTCACTGGCGCGAGGATTCCTCGGCATCCACAACAGGCTTGGCAGGTCCCTGACACGTTACCAGACGATGCTGAACAATTCCAATGTTGCCATTTCCGAACTGGATGCACAGGGAAGATACACTTATGTGAATAATACATGGACCAGGCTCTTCGGTTACAATACAAAGGAGATCCTGGGAAAAGAACCCGCCATGCTGTTCAATTCTGAAGAAGGGACCTCTCCCCTGGCTATAAAACTGAGGAGCGGAGAGATTACGCAATATACAGAAACGCGCTTGTTCAAAAACAAAGAAGGGAAAAAGATCTGGTGCGAATTATATGCAGGAGCGAACCTTATCGAAGGAGAAGTGGAATCAATTGTGAACGTGATGTTCGATATTTCCCCCCTTAAAAAAGTACAGGATGAACTCAGAAAACAGAACAAGTTCATCCGGACCATTCTTGACAATGTTCCGCTTGGTATTGCTGTAAACAGGATGGATGAGGGGAATGCAACATACATCAACAAGCAATTTGAAAATATCTATGGTTGGCCAAAAGCAGAATTGACCAACGTAAACGAGTTCTTCCAAAGAGTATATCCTGAAAAGGCATACCGGGAGATGATTATGAAAAGGATCACGGAAGACATTGACAGCCGGGACCCTTCCAGGATGAAATGGGAAAACATCGAAAGCACCACGAAAAACGGTGACAAAAGAATCATCAATGCAGAAAACATTCCATTGTACGAGCAAAATCTCATGATCTCGACCGTGCAGGATGTTACTGAAAAAGTGAAGTACAAAAATGACCGGGACCGTATCTTCGAGCAATCTGTGGATATGGTCTGTACTGCCTCCCTGGATGGATACCTGCTTACACTGAACCCTGCCTGGAAAAAAGTGCTCGGCTGGACGGTTGAAGAATTGCAGTCAAAACCATTTTTCGATTTTATTCATCCGGAGGACCTCGAAATGACCAACAAAATGGCAACAAGCTTGAGGGCCGGGAAACCGGTGGTAAATTTCGAGAACCGCTACCAGACAAAAACAGGTGAATACAGGTGGCTCTCATGGAATACCATCCCCATTCCGAAAGAGGATATTATGATGGGTATTGCAAGGGATATTACTGATATGAAGGAAGTGCAGGAGGCCCTTTTCAAATCGCAACAGCAACTTCAGAATGTCACAGATAATATTCCCGGGGCCATTTTCCAATATGTAATATATCCCGATGGCAGGGATGCACTGGAATATGTCAGTGAAGGAGCCAATGAAATTTGGGGGATATCACCGCAGCTGGCGAAGGGGAACATGCAATATGTCTGGGACCATATTCACAACGAGGACCTGCCCCGGGTAAAAGAGTCAATTGAAGGCTCTTACCGCGACATGAATCCATGGAGCCTGGAATTCAGGAACATTCTGCCCGACGGGACCATCAAATGGACCCTGGGCATAAGTATTCCACAGAAAAGAAAGGATGGAAGCGTCACCTGGGATTCACTCCTGCTAGATATTACCGACCGTAAAAAGGCTGAAATACAACTGCGCAACTACCAGAAGGAACTGAAGCAACTCACTATGGAACTATCTGTAGCAGAGGAACGGCAGCGAAAGGCCATTGCTGCGAACATCCACGACCACCTGAGCCAGTCACTGGTCATTTCAAAGATGAAGCTAAACGACCTGGAAAAAGAGCAATCATTACAACCGTTTATTTCTGTAATTCAATATGTAAAAAACCATATCTCTGAAGCACTCGAAAATTCCAGAAAAATTACCTACGACCTCAGTCCGCCAATATTGTACGAAATGGGACTGGTCGAAACAATGTACTGGCTGACCGATAAGACGGAGGAAGAAAACCAGCTGGACATTGATTTCAGTACAGAATTTGATGAATTAATTCTCCCGGAGGCTACGATGATCATGTTATACAGGGCCATCCAGGAGATACTGTACAATGTGATCAAACACGCCGACGCCGACAGAGTAGCCATCCGTTTTATCTCAAAGAACAATGGATTGGAAATCGCTGTAGAGGACAACGGCAAAGGATTTAATGTGTCTGAAGCACTGCGCACATCCACCAGGAAAGGTTTCGGACTGTTTACCGTTCAGGAACGGATCCAGAACCTTTCGGGTGAGTTTCTTATTAATTCACAACAGGGAAAAGGTACCGTTGTGAAAATGTATATACCTTTGAACCATAATTCCTGAGCCATGGCGATTAAAATAGTATTGGTGGATGACCATAAGATCCTGCGGGACGGACTCAGAAATGTTATCGGGAGACATACCCACATGGAGGTGACCGGGGAAGCTGATAATGGCCGGGATGCCATCAGAATATGTGAAAAGCTGCAACCCGATATCGTAATAATGGATGTATCCATGGAGGGATTGAATGGTGTTGAAGCCACAAAGCAAATCACCTCCGCATCACCAGGCATTAAGATCATCGGACTGTCAATGCACGAAAACAAAAGGTTTATTCTCGGCATGTTCAGGGCCGGGGCATTCGGCTATCTGCTGAAAGATTCCGACGCTGATGAACTCATAAAAGCCATTGAAACCGTAACCGCAAATAAAAAATATATCAGCCAGGATATCTCCGGAACCATTCTCCAGGAATTGATGTCCCCTACCATTGAGACAAATCCCGAACTAAGCTCCAGGGAAAAAGAGATCCTGCAATTGATTGCAGAGGGCAAATCTTCCAAAGAGATCGCCGACATCCTCTTCCTGAGTCCAAAAACCGTAGATGTTCACCGCAGGAACATCATGGACAAGCTTGATTTGCACACCATCCCTGAACTTACCAAATATGCCATCAAGACCGGGCTCACACCACTTGATGAGTAATATACTATACACCTGTTTCATAAACAGGTAAGCATTTTTATCCACTCTTTTACGCAATTCCCCTATTTCAGGAGAATCATTTTGCAATCATATTTGCAGTATAACAACATGAGCGATAGATGAATAATTTTGATAGAAGTTTTGAACTCAATATTCAAAGGGAGGAAAAAGAGTTTTTTGCAATGATGGATGCCCTGCCCTACGGGATCACATTAGTAGAAGATAACAAAGAAATCTATTTTGCAAATAAAACGGCAAAAGTCATGATGGGGAGCAGTGATCCGAACGGGTGTATCGAGGAAAATTGTATATGCTCCCTTGAGAATAATCAGCAAAAAGATGTTTCCAGGCGGCTGCTGAAGCGAGTAGACGGCTCCACCATTCCAATACTGAAATCTGTCCAGACTGTTATCTTTAACGGGAAGCGTTTCTTCCTGGAGGTAATGACCGATATTTCCCAGCAGGTCATGACAGAAAAGAAGCTCCGGGAGAAAAGCAAGGAGCTGGAGACGATTGTAAGGAAGCAGATGGAAGCTGAAAGAACTGCACAAAATGAATCCAGGAATTTTCAGACCCTTTTTGAAGAGCTTGCAGATGCATTGTTTGTACACGATTTTGAAGGGAACATTATCAAGGTAAATCAGAAGGCCTGCGACCGGCTGGGATACTCCAGGGAGCAATTTGCCAGGATGAACATATTTGACCTCGAATCGCCACGGTCCTTCATAAAAACAAAGAACAAGCTCCCTGAACTGAAGAAAAAAAAGCAGGTAAACCGCGAGACGAAACATATATCCTTTAGCGGATGTGAAATACCCGTTGAGATCTATTCAAAGGCCATCGTCTTTGAAGGCAAAGAGGTAGTACTGAGCAGTTCGCGTAATATCTCTAAACGAAAGCAATATGAAAAAGAACTCATTATTTCAAAAAAACGTGCCGAAGAATCAGACCGTCTCAAATCAAGATTTCTCAACAACATCAGCCATGAAATCAGGACCCCGTTGAATGGAATCGTTGGTTTTCTGAATCTGATCGAAGACCCGGATACACCAGCTGACAAAAAAAGGGAATTTATCGAAATCATGCGGCAAAGCAGTGACCGGTTGATCGAAACTGTGCAGACCATTATCGATATTTCGAAAATTGAATCAAGCAGCGAAAGGGTTCTTAAAGAGCGGTTTTACCTCTTTGAAGCACTGAACGAGGTCGTTCAAAAAACCAAGACAAAACATGAAAAGCCCGACCTGGAGTTTATCTGGAAGGTTTCTCCTGAGATTGAAAACAGGATCATCGAAACAAACAGGGATAATTTCATCCTGGTCCTTATGCATTTAATTGGCAATGCATATAAGTTTACAGAGCGAGGATCCATCCAACTGGTAGCTGACATCAATGACAGTGATCTGAGTATATCTGTGAAAGATACCGGAATTGGGATCCACAAGGATGAAATCGCATTGATTTTCAAGCCTTTCAGCAAAACACAGGAATCGGAAAGAATGGCGATCCAGGGTAACGGACTGGGGCTCACCCTGGCTGTAAAACTGGCTGGCTTGCTGGGTGGAAATATCCAGGTCACCTCCGAACATGGCAAAGGTTCTGATTTTAAACTTGCATTGCCTAATGTTGTTGTGAATGATCTTCAGTTGCAAGACCGCCTCCTTCCGTTAGAAGAATTTAATAACAAAACCATACTTATTGCGGAAGATGATGCCAGCAACTTCATGTATTTACAGGCGTTGCTGGAAGAAAAAGGGTGTAAGATCCTGCACGCACACAATGGCGAACAGGCGCTGCGCATGGGACTGAATGGCCATAAAATCGACCTGATCCTGATGGACATCGGAATGCCTGTTATGGATGGCATTACTGCCACAAGGAAGATAAGGGATATGGAAAAATCAATTCCAATCATCGCCCATTCTGCCTTCGTTCTGGACGATGCCAAAGAACGTGCACTCGAGGCAGGATGCGATGATTTTCTTACCAAGCCCGTAATGCCGGATCAGCTAATTGCTTCATTACGGAAACACCTTATCAATAGACAGGAGTCTTCCTGAAACATTTACACGCTTAGTGTATGCTCAACTAACTAAAACAAAATTTGCAGCACAAAACAAGCAATCAGACGATGATGAAATCTGCTAACATACTACTTATGACGGAACAACTAAGCATTGCATTGGTTGAGGACGATGCCGAAGTGGGCACCTGGACCAGGGATAAACTCGACCAACTTGATAATATTGCATCATTCAGATGGGTAACCAATCTCGCCGATGCAAAGAAATTGCTGGAGCACTGGCTTCCGGATGTAATCATTCTGGACCTGAATCTGCCTGATGGGAATGGCATTGACCTGATAAAATACATCAGGAAGGAAAAACTCAGGGTAAAGATCGTGGTATTCTCGATTAACAAAATGATGAAAAACGCCTGCTTGCGCATGGGTGCAACTGCATTTTACGACAAATCCGGAGGTAGTGAGGCACTCATCAGTGACCTGGCAAAAGGTGAATTTTAACCCGTGAAAAGGAACCATGACAAGACCTGCTGTCGAATTCAATGCACCATAAAATAAATCAAAGAAATACCTGATGATCCAAACCATACAAAAACCTGTCAACAAGTCCCGTTCAGATTCTAATAAGCGTAGTAAGATCCTGTTGCTTGAAGACGATATGATCAGTCTGCAAATGCATACTGATATCCTTGCGTCGGCCGGATACGACCTGGATTATTCCATCGCCGGGAATAACTTTTCAGAATTGCTCTTCGCAAAGTCTTTCGATTTAATCATGGTAGATATGTTACTGGAAGGGATCGGGGAATTTGATCTGATAAAGAAAATAAGAAACAGCCAACATAACGTGAACACCCCGGTCGTATTCATCTCAGATCACCGCAAGAAGAAAACCCGGATACAGGGATTACATATTTCAGGGATCGACTTCCTGAAAAAACCCTATGCAAAGGAGGAGCTGCTTACCCGGATCAATAATCAGATCTCCTTTCAGAGGAACAAAAAAGAGCTGGAACAGCACAGGCTGGTAGATCAAAGTATACAGTATGCAGAGCGCATCCAGAAAGCAATGTCTGTGCCGGAATCAACACTCGATAAATTGTTTCCCAACAATTTTCTAATCAGTATTCCTCGTGATGTGGTAAGTGGCGACTTTTTTTGGGCTCACCAGCAAAGATCAAATACCATCGTGGCATTGGCAGACTGCACCGGTCACGGCGTACCAGGCGCATTTTTAAGCATACTGGGCAATAGTCTGCTCGATGAGATTATCTCACAACAGAAGATAACAAATGCGGGTGCCATGCTGGATACGCTTCGTGAAAAATACAAGTACACCTTTCTGAAAAACGAATCACCACATCCGCTCACAGACGGAATGGATATTTCCCTGATCATCCTTGACAGAAAGAAAAAGCAAATGCACTTTGCGGGAGCATTCCAGAAAGTGCTGATTCAGAAAAAAGATGAACTCATTGAAATGCGCGGAGACATGCAACCAATTGGGCTGTATCCCTCGGAATCCTCTTTCAAAAATCATACAATCAACGTTGAACCCGGTACAAAGATCTTCCTGACCACAGATGGCTATATTGACCAGTTTGGGGGTCCGCAACAGAAAAAACATCAATTCTCCAGGTACAGAAAATTGATCGAATCCACCGGACATCAATCGCTGAATGAACAAAAAGATGCACTGCTTAAGAATCTTTGGGAATGGCAGGGAATCAATGAACAAGTGGATGATATCATGTTAATGGGATTGGAGATCTAAAAACCATACTACCATGAAACGAAAAAAAATAATTGAAATGACCACGAGCAAATTCGTTAAAAATTTGAATGCTTTCGAAGAAAACAGAGATCATACGAACAAATTGAAAACTTTTTTAAACAGCGCATCAATCCTGGAAATGACCTCTGCACAGGTGAAAACAACCATGAACACAGTTCTTGGATTTCTCAACCTGTCCAAAGATGAAAGGCTTTCACAACAGACCAGGGACATCTTTACAAATTATGTCTATACAAGTTCTTCTGCGCTGCTGCAGCTGTTCAATAACCTTACGGAATTGTACCAGATACATAATGGTTCCGACAACTACGTTACATCCAGGATTGATCTGAACGACCTGTTGATCGACTTACAGACCAAGTACCAGAAAGAGTTAAAGTACAGGGATTTAGAAGAACATAAACTCACGCTGCATCTTCCAGTATATGAAAAAAAACATATGCTGAACAGCGTTAAGAATAAGCTGGTTATTATTATTGAAGCACTGCTTCAAAATGCGATTGATTTCGGCGAAGAAGGAAAGATCGATTTTGGTTACGTGGTAAATGACAGCAATGATTTTGAATTTTACTTCTATAGCAAAGGCACCCATTTTTCGACTGACCAACTCGAGGTCACACTATCAGAATACATTAAAAATCCAAGCGGACTCGATATAGGGATGGTCCTTGCTTCCATCAGGCTTGAGGTTGCAAAACTCCTCGTGAAGCGAATCGGAGGCACCATGTGGGCTACTTCGAAACCTGGTAGCAACTATGGCTTTCATTTTACCCTCACCGGGGAGAAAAAACGTTCAAAGATGAACGGTTCTCCTGTTGTCGAAAGCACCAGGCCCGACTGGAGCAAATTTAAGGTACTTATCGCAGAGGATGTGGAATCAAATTTCATGTTGCTCAAGTCGATGCTTACACCTACGAAAATAAAAACAGACCGGGCCGCAAACGGACTTGAGGCAGTCAGGCTTTATAAGGAAAACAACGGCAATTATGATCTCATCCTGATGGATATCATGATGCCCGAAATGGATGGTTTTGAAGCTGCATCACTGATCAAAGGACTGAATTCCGACATTCCGGTGATCGGACAAACCGCCTACTGTCTTGAATCTGAAGATGTTGAAGGAAAATTAAGGTATTTTGACAATTTTCTGACCAAGCCCATTTGGGATCATGAACTGATACGAATGATGAACAACTACCTGGTAGAAAAGGGATAAAATTGAACTGCTAAAAACAAAATCATGAAAAACAGGATGTACGCCATTATGTGGCTCCTTGTAACAGTTGCCATGACATATGGACAACTTTCCAGGGACCACAAAAGCCTGTATATGGAGGCAGAATACAATTACCTGATCGAGTATTACGACAAAGCACTGCACTGGACGACAATTCCTGGACGGTCCCTGAGAACATCGGGTACCCCGTGAATACCAACGATGACAACCTGTTCTATAATCCCGGCTGGAATGACCACTCAGGATACTATGCATGGCGGATCAAGAACCAGTCCAGAAGCACGCTGAATGAATTGCAGTTCCAGGATCGTCACGTACCAGGGCAAACCCTGCTGGCAGATGCACGTCCCACAGAGACCACTTGGGCAGAAGGCCCTGCGGCGGAACAAGTACCTGGTGAAGTCCGTTCTGCTGAACCTCGGCTTGCAGAATCCCCTTCGACAAAAACCATGCTAACAGAAGACAGGAAATCCGATGTGAACCCCTTGCAGCTCACTGACGAAGAGGATAGGGTTGGGGTTGCAGAAGCTCCCAGACACATCGAGGCTACAGGTGCAGAAGATACCAAAAATTCGAATTACCTGACCCTGAACAGTATCCTGTTCGAATACAACGAATACCGCCTGGACCAAACCGCACTCAAGGAAGTGGAGCGTATTTGTAAAGTCATGAACGACCTGCCGGAATGCTCTATCGAACTTACCGGACATACCGATTCAAAAGGTTCCTGGGAATACAACCTGGTGTTGTCTTATAATCGCGCGCAAAGCGTAGCGCACTACCTCGTGGAACTCGGCATCGATCGGAACAGGATCACCATCACAGCAAGTGGTGAAGCCAATCCCGTGGCTATCAACTTTTACGCGGACGGATCAGTTGCTCCCAAAGGAAGACAGCTCAACCGGCATACCTCTTTCAGGTTCCATGACCTTCCGGATGACAGGTTGCGGGTAGCAGAAATCCTTGTTCCCGAAAAACTCAGGCCGGTGCAGGATCTGACCTATACGGTGATCCTGACCGAAATTGAAGAACGGATCAAAAAAATGCCCACCACTATTTTTGGTTCGGAAATCAGCATATTATAATCCGGGAACATGAACCTTTACGTATCTGTGCAATTTAAACGGAAATACCAGGCAATGTTCGATTGATATTTGAATCATGAATACATGATCGAAGGTAATGCAGATGTTGCTCAACGCCACAGGTAATGGAATTGCAGCAATCAAAACGCCTCATTAAAACTGAAATAAAAACCAGCGGATTCCCTTCCGAAACCGACCTCTGCCCGAACGTTCATACGTGGTTGCACCTCGAAACGGTATCCGAATCCCGCGTTGGGAAGCCAGTTGGAAAAATCGCCAAAAGTGCCAGCAATGGAGCCGGTCCCGACCCACCCTACCATGCCGTGTCGAGTTGAGGAGCCATCTTTTTTCAGGAACTGGTGCCTGTATTCCGCGATTCCAAATACCATGGAGCGGTCGCGGTAATGGCCGAGAAAATAGCCCCTAAGGTCATATGGACTGCCCAGCATGCTCATGTTTGTATATGGTACATCCCCGGAGGCATGCTGCAGCTTGATCTCCATGGCGAGGGTGCTGCCGGGGCGCAGGATCTCCTGGAAATGCCGCATATCAATCGTGGTAACGCTGAAATTATTATCCCCGCCAAACCATTCACGGTACTGCATATGTTTCAGATCCACCAGGGACCCTTTCCAGGGATTTACCGGCACATCCCGTGAATCGTAGCGGGCAATCAGACCCAGGCCTGAATTAAGATTGGTGGGTCCGAACGCAATATAATCCGGATCACTGACCATTTTCACATTCGGATTCATCACGTGCGTTCTGTGGTAATCAATGCCCAGTCCCAGGAAAAAATTTTTCCTGAATTGCCACAAAATCCTGGGATAGATTTCCCAGTAGCGACGCGTATAGGCAGTGCTGGAGTCTCTTCCATTGCGTGCAATTGCCTTCTCATACCCTACTCCCCAGTAATGATCAGGCATGTTCCTGAAGCGGATCTCTCCAAAAATACGCATCCGGTCTTCCAGCCAGTAGGTAGAGACGATGGTGTTCATGAAATAGGATCCGCGAAGGGACGCCCCGATATTTACCGGGGTAGAAGAACGCTGTATCAGGGAATCATGAGGGTTTGTTTTAAAGGAAACCATCATCACGGCGATCAGTGTGGGGCCAAGTTCAGGTGTATACGCCGGGGCTGCAAAAGGGAATGCCTGCAGGTTTTTCTGGGCTTCCGGATGCTCACCGGGTATGGTATCCGATGTATTTTGCAGGGGGGATGCATGCACCACAGGAAGTGCACTCTCATTCGCTTCAGATAAACCTGCCTGTGCTGTAAGCATATGGCTGCAGAAAACAAAGAGCGGAACAAAACCTTTGTTCCAATAAAACCGGGCCTTTCGTATCTTCATCCTGTACATGCACCCGCGAAAATAGTAAAATTTCAGAATCATGCATCAGCATTTTTTTGATAAACAGCCGATTGCGCGTGGTCTGTGCGTATTAACTATAAATTAATAGCATATTCGCCATGAATCCTTTATTTTTGCATTTGCAAAGGTGTAATTCCCGCAATGACATATATGAATATCACATCCCGCAACATCAGTATATTGCTCTTCTTCTTCGTCATGCTCAATGCGGGTGGACGCACACTGCATGCCCAGGACAGCCTGCTGCCTGCCATTGAAGCTGCCAGCGAGGATTCGGTAAAACTGGAACTAATGATCGAGCTGGCAGATAATTACAGCAGAGCTGACAGCAATAAACTGGCAGGTCAGTATTACCGTGAAGCAATCGCATTGGCTACCAGCGCAAACCAGATGAAATACCTTGCACTTGCCCTGGATAAGCTCGGATCCCTCGTCAGGAGAACAGGATTGTACGATCAGTCCCTTGCCTATCACCAGGAAGCGATGGAAATCGCCACAGAATTGAATGACAAACAGCTGCTCGCTTCAATTTATGACCATATTGGGGTAGTGTATCGGCGAAAAACGGAAGACAACCTTGCCCTGAAATATCATTTAATGGCATTAAGGACTGCGGAAGAAATACAGGATTCCCGCATCATTGCCTATGCCAGCAACAGCATTGGGATTATCTATACCTATCAGAAAAATTACGATGAGGCGCTCGAATATTTCAACAGGGCCTTATTCCTTGCCGAAACGCAGGACAACCAGACCGGGATGGCCATTAACCTGAATTGCATCGCATGGGTATATGAGGAACAGGAAAATTACGATTCCGCTATTGCATTCTATGAGCAATCACTCGAAGTGAATGAACGATCGGGGAACCTGGAAGGCATGGCCATCTGTTACAACGACCTGGGCAAACTTTACCGCGCTATGGGACAATTCAATCGTTCGCTGGAATATTACCAAAAAAGTCATGAAATTCACGAAAGTACCGGAGACCAACTGCATTTGGCCCGGAACATGATTAACCTTGGACAGGTCTATGCCGATCGTGGGGAATACCAGCAATCACTGAGTGAGCTTTACAGCGCACTGGACATGGCTAAAGAACTGGGGTCAAAACGTTTGCTCATGAACTGCTACGAGCAACTTGCCAT
This sequence comes from uncultured Bacteroidaceae bacterium, assembly GCA_964406495.1. Classification (GTDB taxonomy): domain Bacteria; phylum Bacteroidota; class Bacteroidia; order Bacteroidales; genus M55B112. The sequence goes on from CAYOSB010000022.1 coordinate 19,300, forward strand.
CACCCATGAAGAGCTCGAAAATTTTGAATCTTCCATTTACTACCTTAAAAATTATGCAGCTTACCGCGACAGTATCTACAATGAAGAAAGTTCGAGGCAGATCGCGGAATTTAAAACACTCTTCGATACTGAAAAAAAAGAAAGCGAAAACATCGTGCTCGCTGCAGAAAAAAGTGCACTCGATGCACAGATAAAAAAACAGCGGGCAGCAGTGTTTGCAATCAGCGCTTTCCTCTTGCTCTTTACCGCCATTTCTATCTACCTTTTTGTGATCAGGAGAAAATTGTTGGATTACCAGAACAAGATCTACCATCAGAATGAACAGCTGATCGAAAATGAAAAGAAACTGAATGAGATGATCGCCACGAAAGACAAATTTTTTAAAATTATCGCCCACGATCTCCGCAACCACTTCAATGGGCTACTGGGTTATTCTGATCTCCTGGCTCAAACGCATAAAGACCTGGATATCGAAGAACGCGAAAATATGATCAATGACCTTGCAGATATCTCGAAAAACACCTTCAGCCTGCTTGAAAATCTACTGGTCTGGTCCAGGTCACAAACAGAAGCCCTGCCCTTCTCTCCGAAAAAAATCCGTCTTGCCCTGCTGGTAGACGCAAACCTGCAAACCCTGCATTCCCATGCGAAGAGCAAAGGGCTGCAGCTCATTTCCAATGTCGATAACGGTGTAATGGTGTATGCAGACAAGGAGATGCTTGACACGGTCTTAAGAAACCTGGTGATGAATGCAATCAAATTTTCCACAAAAGGCAGAGAAGTTTCTATAGATGCCACCACGGAAGGAGACCGGGTACGGATCTCTGTAAGCGACCAGGGGATCGGTATGAGCCGGGAAAAGCTGGAGATGCTTTTTGACATCACCAAGAAAACCAGTACGCCTGGTACCGGAAAGGAAAAAGGAACCGGACTGGGCCTTGCCCTTTGCAAGGAATTCATTGATAAACATGGAGGGGAGATCCACGTGGAAAGCGAAGAAGGGAAAGGATCTGTATTCTCCATTGTTCTTTCAGCTAAACCAGACGAAAAATAACAGAACAGCGGAAAAAATATTCAAGGATTGATTTAATCTGCAATCCTTTGCAGCTCCTCATCTATTGCTGTTTGTTTCCGCCTGCTGGTCCTGGCATGCTGGTTGCCGGTTCTGTCCAGATTGAAGCTATTACTGTGGAGATCACCGGCACTTTAATAAATAATTAACGCATTATTTTCTGCCGCCAGGCTTCATCAGCAGGACCTTTGCCGGTTCTAAGGTAACGAGGCAGCCCTTTTTCATCTGGTGCAGGTCAGGTGCAATGGTATCATAAAATTCTTCCAGTACCCGGGTCTTGTCCAGCAATTCGATCGTTACAGGCAGTTTTTCTGTCAGTTCCCAGAACCTGGCACTGCTGATCGTTTTGCTGCTTGACCCGAATCCCATCACACCTCTGTAAACAGTAGCACCGGCCAATCCTTTTTCTTTCGCCAGGTGCACGATATTTTCATAAAATAATTTAGTCCCGACCTTATCGGTTGAGCTGGCATAGATCTTCAGGACACTGTATTCACTTTTATCCATGTTACAGCAAATTTGAGGTGATATAACCAAGGTACACAGCGGTGAATCCCAACAGGATACTCAGCGCAGTATAGAGCAAAACGGAAAGGAACTGACCGTTCTGCATGAGCATAAGGTTTTCCCCCGTAAAGGTTGAAAATGTGGTAAATCCTCCGCAAAGGCCGACCATCAGGAACATGCGCCAGTTCGCATCCAGCAGGACACTTTTTGCAGCAATGGCTGTAAGGAAACCGAGCAGAAAGCTGCCTAGCACATTGACAATCAACGTTCCTGCAGGTACAGACAGAAAATCAAAGTAGAGGTTCAGTCTCGATACAAAATACCTGGCGACACTTCCGATAAATCCACCTGCTCCGATGAGCAGTACTGTTTTCAGCATATGATCCCAACTTTGTTTACAGGCTGAAAAGATACGGATTATCGGTTAAACTTCAGGGGATGACTGCTGCCTTCTTTTAGAATAACCTTGTACGCAGAGGCCGGCAGCAAGTAAATCCATTCGCAATTTTATGTCAAATTTTGTATCTTTCGATGAACAAACACGTTATGATATGATAAATACACGCAGGGACTTTCTCAAAAAGATGACTGCCGCCACCGCGGCAATTTCCTTACCCATTGGTTTTGGTTGCTCAGGACCGGGGCCGGCTTCTGATAAATTCGGCACACTCCTACCATTGCGCACACTCGGAAAAACCGGGGAGCAGGTAACCATGCTTGGTGTTGGAGGCTATCACATCGGGTGGACGACAGAAAAAGATGCCATTGAAGTGATCGAAGCAGCGATGGAAGGAGGCATCAGGTTTTTCGACACGGCACATAACTATGGCAAAGGATTGAGTGAGGAACGTTATGGAAAATACCTGTTGCCCAAATACCGGGATGAGATCTTCCTGATGACAAAGACGCAGGCTTCGGATGGCGCTTCCCTCCTGGAAGAGGTGGACCTTTCCCTGAAAAGGTTGAAAACCGACCAGGTGGACCTGATCCAGCTGCACTCTTTCCAAAGCCCTGAAGATGTGGACAATCGCATTGAAAACGGTGTGATGGATGCCATCCTGAAGATCAAGGAACAAGGGAAAGCAAGATATATTGGCTTTACCGGTCACAGGAATCCCTATGCCCACAACCGCATGATGGAGGCCTACCCGGAGTTACGTGAATTTTCCACCTTGCAAATGCCCATCAGCGTTGTAGATTATGCAAGTGAACACAGCTTTGTACAAAAAACCATGCCCATTGCCCTGGAAAACAACCTCGGATTGCTGGCGATGAAGACACTGGCAGACGGCAGATTTTTCAATAAAAAAGAAATGAATAACCGGGTTCGCTGGGAGACAGACACACCGGTAGTCCCCGACCATGTAAGCATCCGTGATGCGCTTTATTTCAGCTGGTCGTTGCCCATCAGCGTGCTGATCACCGGTGCCGAGAACAAGCCGATGCTGGAAGAAAAGATCCGGATGGCAAAAGATTTTGTAAAACTTGAAGCGCAGGAAAAGCAGGCCATCCTGGATAAAGCAGCCGCAGCACCTGACCTTGAAAAGGTAGAGTATTACAAAAGAATCGAAGCCTGACCAGAAGATCGAAACTTAACAGAAAGATATTAGGAATTCACGAAGTTCGAAGGATTTCAGGAAGTTCGATGCCCGATCCTGGTGCCTTTTCCGCACCGATCAGCTAACATTAGCACATGCATATCAAGTGAAGTTCGCTACCTTTGTGTGCAATGGCCCGAAAGAAACGACTTAAGCTCAAGGAACACCAGTTGTATACTGTGCTGCCACCGGTCTGGAAAAAGCTGAAGAAGGAAAACCACATCGACCGGATCTACAGGTTCAGGGCACGACGTATAGAACGCATGTCCCGGCTGTTTTCATTCGGTTGCTGGTTGCAGGAGACGATCTACTCCGAAAAGATCCACAACATCAGCCTGGGAAATCATCCCCCTGTATTTATACTGGGACTCTGGCGCAGCGGCACCACCCACCTGCATTACGCCATGGCACGTGACCCACAGTTTGGATACCTCAACAACCACCAGGCGTTCACCTTTAACATGGCGCTGCTGAGCGGTGATAAGCTGAACCCGCTGTTTGATGTCTTTGTCCCGGGAAGAAGACCGCAGGACAACGTGAAGCTGACCCTCAACGAACCTGCAGAGGAAGAACAGCCATTCAGTACCATGACCACCAGGAGCGCAATACATTCCTTCTATTTTCCTGAAAATCAATCTTATTTCAGAAAATACCACCTCTTCGAGGGCATCAGCGAAGCGGAAAAGGAAGCATGGAAACGCGACTACCTGTTCCTGTTGAAAAATATCGCACTGTACAGTGGAAAAGCGCAACTGCTGCTGAAGAATCCGCACAACACAGGCCGTATCAAAGAACTACTGGAGTTGTTCCCCCATGCTAAATTCATATTTATCCACCGCGATCCTGCCAAGGTGTTTCGCTCCACGAAAAAATTATACAACCGGACTATCCACAGCCAGTTCCTGCAGTTTACAGGTCAGCGCAAAATTGAAAAACTGATCATCAATAACAACCGGGAGATCATTGATAAATACCTGCGGGAGCGGTCCCTGGTCCCTAAAGGCAACCTCATCGAAATCGCTTACCGTGATCTCGAAAATGCACCATGGGAAACCATACAGGAAATATACACCAGGCTCGGACTTGAAGGACTGGATCAGGCGGAACCAAGGATCAGGGAATACCTCGATTCTGTACGCAATTACCGGAAAAACCGCTATACCGCTCTTCATGGAAAAACCCAAAACAAGCTCAGGAATGAATGGAAGACCATCTATGATGGCTGGGGATACAGGGATGCGTAACCGCATGGACTGTCCAGGGGAATCCGGGAAGAATGATTAACCACCTGGACTTACCAGGGGGATCCGGGAAGGATGATTAACCACCTGGACTTACCAGGGGGATCCGGGAAGGATGATTAACCGCCTGCTTTGACCAGGGGATCCGGGATTGATTCTTTAAAAAGATGCTGTAATGCCCAGGTAAATATTTCTTCCTGGATTGTAAATGGGATTTCCGGTCCGCGAAATGGAGCGATTCAAATGTTCGTAGTAAGCCATATCGAATAAGTTGCGAACGCCACCTGATACAAGGATCTTTTTAAGAGCCTGGTAACTTACATCCAGGTCCATCAGCCAGAAGGAGGGTGTCTCCGTCTCTCCAAAAGCTTCAGAAATACGCGATTGTTCTAATACATACCTGGCCGATAGAGAAGGCCTCAACCTGTTTCCCAGGTATGAACCATGCAGGCCAACCCGCACATCCAGCGGCGGGATCTCCGGCAGTGGTTCGCCTGTGTCAAGATTACTGCCTAACTGGGCTGCAACATCCAACCTGCCCTCGAGTTGTAACGGCAGACGCTGCAATACACTCATTTCTGCCCCTGTAATTGATGCGGCATCAATATTGTCGTACTGGCGCACACCCGGGGCAGATGGCATTTTCGGATCCAGATCAGAACGGATCGTTGATGAGATGTAATCCTGCAGGTATGCATAAAAAATATCCAATTCGATACGTGTCCCCTTCTTACTGTCGAATGTTAGGATCAAGTCCGCCTGGTTGTTCACCTCGGGCCTCAACTGCGGATTCCCAACCAGTTCGTATGGATCCAGGCCTACCGGGAAAGAGTTCATGAACCGCTCGGAAAGGTTTCCACTTCGCTGAACCCTACCTGCCCAGAATGCATATGAAAAATAGTCGGTATTATACTCTACACCGCCTGTGATTCCCGGATTTACCTGTATTGATCGTGTAGTTTCATACAATGAAGAAAAATCGGCATCGGGTGTCATTGCATCCGCAGTATTCAGGTTGATCCGGCCAGACAAATTGTACTTCAGGTCGTTCCACCTGCTGCTGTATACGAAAAATGCACCGGTTTTGAGAATTCTGCCACTTTGCCATACATTATCGGTCAGGCTATTGCCTGCATTGGGACCCATGAGAAATTCCCGGACACGGTACCCGTCTGCATGCTCGTAATTGAAATCAACACCGGTGAAATACCTGCGTACGCCCGTAAGACTGTGTAGCTCAGTACGTGCCCCAAAATTTCTCGTCTTTACAGGTGTCTCAGCATTCACCATCCTGGGTGCCAGCTGTTTATCATAATTATCCATCAGGTGGTCGACCAGGGAGGCATAGCCCGATGTGCTGATTTTAAGCTTGTTGCCAGGAACCAGGTCTGCATCATGCCTGAGGTGGAACAGCCAGGTATCGTCTTTTCTCAAATCCATGGGCAGGGCTGCATAGTCTGCATTTCTTGCAAAATTTCGGGTAACCCTGAGATTAACTTCCTGGTTGTTGCCTGGTCTGAACCCTGCCTGCATACCAAGATTTGCCCGTGTGAAAGAAGCCGGTACCAGGTTGCCGTTTCCATCCCGGTAATCAGACCCCCTGTGCCAGGAACCTGTCAGCTGGTAGTCGTATTTTTCTGAAGTCATCCCCGCCAGTGCCTCGGAACGCCAGATGGACCCATTGGATTCATACCCGGACGAAATCCTTGAAAAGAATGGTTTCTCAGTTTGATGGTCAGGCCGGGCACTTTGAAAATTTATGACCCCACCGATATGATTTCCGTAACGAAGCGAATAAGGACCTTTATGAATCTCTATGCTTGAAAGGGCATTGATTGACACCTGGCTGGTAGGTGGATCCATGCGGTTGGGACAGGCCACCGTTGTGGTTTGGATGCCATCAATAAGCACACCCAGCTGGTCATATTTAAATCCACGTAAGACAGGATCAAAACCATATCCTCCACCTTTTCGAATCCCACTTACTGCCGGTATTCGAATCAAAACAGCGCCAGCATCATGCGACATGAGTTCCATGGAAGTAAGCCTCGAATGTTCCTTGCTTTCGCTGATCGGACGGAATCCCAGGATTTCAACGGCCTGCAGGTAAACGGAATCTGAAGGATCGATGTTTACTGCTGTACTTTGAGAAGATTGGCCCTGCAAACTAATAGACAGGGAAAAAAGTACAATAACGATGAGTGAATAGGACGCGCATTTCATATTGCCGGGAGTTAAGGTAAACAAATATAGCACAATATTAGCCTTAGAATTCCAACAGCTCAGTGATAATTATCACACGCGTCAATACCTCCGCAAATGTATATGCAATTTTTAAAAACACTATCTTTATATAGCAGTATATGGTCATTATTTTATTCATCAACATTCCATCAAAAAATGACTCCAACCACATTGTGTTATTTTAACGGCGAACTGCTGCCCTATGGCGAGATCAACCTGCATGTCTCCGACCTGCTGATCCAGCGCGGATACGGAATCTTCGATTTTTTCCGGTCACGAAAAGGAGAGATCCCCTGGCTGGTGGATTACACCGACAGGGTGTTCAATTCCATGCGACTGGCAGAGATTGACAGTGATGTTACACGGGCGCAGTTCACGGACATTATACGGGAGCTCCAGGAGCAAAACGGATTGGAAAACGGCGCTTTCAAGGTAATTGTATCCGGCGGCTATTCCGATACCCTGGAGTCGGTCACCGGGTCACCCAATTTTATCATCCTGAATGTCCCCTGGAAACGCCCCGCTGCTTCAACCTACGAGGAAGGTGTAGCCCTGGTCAGGTATGAATTTGTTCGTCCCAACCCAGAGATCAAGACGCTTAATTACTTCAACACGATGCGCCTGCGCAAGAAATTCAGTCAGTATAAAGCCATTGATGTGTTGTTCCACACCGAAAAGCTCTCCGAAGCCTCCCGGGCCAATGTGTTTGTGGTGAAGCAGGGACGTGTCTCCACTCCTGCCGACAATATCCTGTATGGCGTCACGCGTAAACAGGTGCTCGCTTTATTCGACGAGATTCACGTCGAGGATATCCCGGTGAGTTCTCTTTCCGAACTCGATGAAATGTTCATTGCCAGCACCTCGCGTGACATCACCCCGGTGGTGACTGTGGAAGGAATCCGGATCGGCAATGGCCAACCCGGTCCCTTTACCAGGAAAGTTCAGGCCGCCTTCCGGGAGAAGGGCTGGATGCAATGAACCGTTAAAAACAGTGTTCCAGCGCCGATCGCCACCAACTGTAGTGTTTGCTTTCAAGGTCCTCCGCTGACGGGAAGGGATAAAACAGGTAGTCATCCTGATCCCCGATAAAAAATCCGTCTTTAACGGTCCGGTAGGCCAGCGGACCTTTGAACTGCCGGATCACTGTTTTGGTGAGGCGCTGGTCAGATGCCCTCAGCTTGGTCAGGCAATCTTTGAGTTGGTCAGGATTGGGATAAGGCAGGTTATGTATAGGTGTATCGGGATCTGTTGCCAGGTCATTCAGTTTTAGCTCGACCATGAACAATTTTGGAGTGTATACAGGTTTTCCGGAGTCGGTCAGAAAGCGAATAAAATCCGGCGGACTGAGCTTACTGGCAACCCTGGTCTCTATAGGATTGAACTGCTGGTAAAGGTGTACCGCATCCTGATTTCCCGGCACGTATTTCCCGCGCTGAAGTTCCAGCACCTTGCCATCGGATGTCACAAGGTAAAGATGTTCAATGGCAGTGAGGGATACCTGTTCCATAACACGGTAAATTGAAAGGTATACAGAGCGCTTGGGCTCACCATTTTCATAGGGGACGAGGCGTTCATCGAGGTAATCTTCCGGCAGTGTTTCCAGTTTCTCCATGTCAACAGAGAAAAATACAGCCTGGCCGCGCATTCTTTTCTTGGTACCTACAGCCAGGTAATTGCCGAACTCCTGAGGGGGGAGATGCGAGGCAATGAGCGCCTCGGGTGTGGCGGAAAGGTAAATATATCTTTTCATGACAGTAATGATTGGTGTCGTGAAAAGATAAGACATCAGGGTAAAAAAGTCAAGTCAGAAGCGATGAATCTGCTTGCAGACATGTTACAAAAAACAGGGATGGCTAAAAAGAAAAACCGGGGTGGTCGTTAAACCAATCCCGGTTCTACTACTAACTAAATACTAACAAACTAAACTAAACTACTTATATA
>CAYOSB010000023.1:0-13125 GCA_964406495.1 uncultured Bacteroidaceae bacterium
GATAATCAAATTCCTTTTCTTCGGAATTAACCAATACATAATTGTCGGGCAGCTTCCCATAATAGATTTCCGGTCGTTCGATCCTGAGCTGTTCGTGGCTGCTTACAGGCGGAATATCGCGGATGAGCAGGTTGGGGAGCCCCTCTTCGGTAAATTCATTCACCAGGTTCAGCACCGCTCCGTGACCGTGGGTGTATTTAAAATGCCGGTTCACGAAAGTCTGACTGCGCACCGGCAGGTTGTCCGGTTGCATCTCCCTTGCGGAAACCATCACTTGCCTGTAGTTGCTGTCGATCATGTACCTGTCGATGTCCACATCCCGGAACTCGTAATACAGCCTGATCTCCTGGAACTGCTTGAATACCGCATCCAGTGCCCGGTAATCCCACAGACGGATATTCGAAAATAGGTGTTTGTTCTCGTCAATATTGTTTCGATTGAATTCTTCAGAAACATCGTAATCCTTTTTTTCCACTTTGTCGAGATGATAGCCCGACTGGGTGAAACGTATGTTGTGTTCAATATAGGGTTCCTCGAGGGTGATCTCATTAGGTTCCACCTTCAGCCACTGCATAAGCATGGGCAAGACACCGAGCAACAGGATCCAGCCTGCAAATACAGTTCCCCCAATGACGATCATGGAAGAAAAGCCGGGCTGTACTTTCTTGATCTTGAATTTGTTTCGAAAAGCCGGGCTGGTCCCTGCAAGGATCAATGCAATGCCGCCCAGTCCGGTCAGCAGTATGATTACGGAAAGCATGGGCAATCGTATGTTGACATCGGTCCATCCGGGGCCGGACACAATCCCGTATTCTGAGAACAGGATGCCGTACCTGCCCAGGAACTTGCCGTAGGAGAGTACAAGCAGGAAAATTCCTGCCAGTAAGTACAATGTGCCCACCGGAACTTTTATGGGTACATTCCCGCCGGAGCTGTTGGCTTTGGATTTAAGAAAGGCATACCTGATCGCTGCAGCAATGGCTGCGATGACCAGCAGGATCAGCAGGTGGCTGTACAATGCCTGCAAAAAGGGGTAAACAAACATATAGAACCCGGTATGCTGGTTGAGTATGGGCTCTGTCAGATCCGTGGTGATGCGGTTCATGAATGCCAGTACTATTTCCCATCGTGATGACCAGAAGAGTCCGGATACAACCCCTGCAATTGCAGCTGCGAGTTTTCCGAGGTATGGAACATCCCGTGAAAGGTGAATGGTGAGTAGGTAAACGATGCCGCCCCCCAGGATGAATGTACCGACGAAGAGGAAGATACGCGAGAGCCAGACAGTCCAGAACCTGTCCCCGTATCCCTGCTGGTCGAACCAGAGCTTCTCGCCCCAGAAACCCATGAACCAGAAAAAGAGCACAGTCAATGTTCCCAGGGCAATACCTGTTACGGACCACACAATCTTCTTTTTTGAAAAGCCCTTGTAAGCAATAAATACAGCTAGTGCCAGCAGGAGGATAAGTATCAGTGTATACATGTGTGTGAATTTTGTTGGATTATGCTTCATAACCAGCAACCTTCAGGCCACCGGTATACTATATCAGTATACAATTTAAAAATAAGAATGACGAAATGCAAGTATGCATCAACCGGTTCGGTCATCAAAGGACTTTTATGCTTGATTTGCAAGGGACATTATTGCCTGATATATCTCAGCTCAGGACATTTGCCCGGGAAAGTGTAAGAGAAAGAAAACTTGCACAGCTTGTCCGGATTGCGTACCGGATGTGTGGAATTCATCCACACAATTAATGAAAATCTGCCACATCATACAGATGTCCCGGAAACACATTTGCAGCACACCCGGGTGCAATGTGCCCGTTTATACAGCGCTGCTTTCGAATTATGCGCATTGGATTCATTTTTTTGGCAGGATCCCTTTTTTGGAACAGAAATCGCAGCTTACACAGCCGTAAGCAAATGTGGAATACATAAAAACTCATAAAATGAAAAGATTAGAAAATAAAGTAGTATTGGTCACCGGCGGTTCTTTGGGGATCGGTCGGGAAGGATGCTTGAAACTTGCCCAGGAGGGCGCAACAGTTGCAATTACTGATATTGAAGATGACAAAGGTAAGCAGCTTTCAGAGGAAATTGAAGGTGAAGGGGGAAAAGCAAAGTACTGGCACCTGGATGTCTCAGACGAAGAGGAGGTCAAGTCGGTATTTTCCGAAGTGAAGGAAGCATTTGGCAGTATCGACGTGCTGGTAAACAATGCCGGTATTTCCGGGGTGAACAAACCAACACACGAAATTGAGAAAGATGAATGGCAGAAGGTGATGGATATCAATGTGAACGGGGTCTTCCTCTGCACGAAATATGTGATACCGTATATGAAAGAAAACGGGAAGGGCAACATTATCAACCTTTCCTCTATTTACGGGATCATCAGTGCACCGGATATTCCACCTTACCACGCATCCAAGGGCGCTGTGCGACTCATGACAAAAACCGATGCTATTCAATATGCCGGTGATAATATCAGGGTCAACTCCATCCACCCCGGTTTTATCTGGACACCGCTTGTTGAAGCCATGGGTGAAGCGTCTGAAGAGGGCGCTGAACAATTCAGGAAAAACCTGGATGCCTTGCACCCTATCGGTCATATCGGTGAACCGGAAGATATTGCCTGGGGAATCGTATTTCTCGCCAGTGATGAATCAAAATTCATGACAGGCAGTGAACTTGTGATAGATGGCGGGTATACCTGCAAGTAATAAATAAAATACCCCGGGAATGATCTGGTGATCATAACCGGGCATTAAAAAAACACCAGGTAAGAATTAGTTTGGAGCACGAAATATTCAGCAGTACAAGATAATTATAAAATAGAATGGAAGAGACGAATTACATTACTGAAAACGGATTGATAACACGTGAGCAGTTACTTAAACTGGCTGGCGTTCACAGTAATAACTGTATATCAATTTTTATACCTACAGAAAGAGCCGGTGGACCCGTCGATACCGGTCAGGGTCAGCTGAGACTGAAGAACAGGTTAAAGAAAGTGCGCAGTATCCTGGAAGAGCAGGGGCTGTCGGAAAAAGAGAAGAATGAGCTCCTGCATCCGGTAGAGGAGTTGCTTGAAGATGATCTCTTTTGGAGAAACCAGTCGGACGGCCTCGCTGTATTTACGGATGGTAACGAGCTGCACATCTATACATTGCCGGTGCATTTCAGGGAACAGCATTATGTAAGGGATCACTATTATATCCTGCCTGTTATTCCCTTCTTTAACGATGATGGAAGGTATTACCTGCTTGCCCTGAGTATGCAGCAGGTGAGGCTCTTTGAATGCTCAAGACATTTTATGGAAGAGGTCTTCGTGGAGGATCTTACTCCGGGAAGACTTGAGGATGTAGTCGGGTATGATTATGAGCAGAAATCATTACAGAACAGGACGGGACATGGTGGCGACAGTGGTGCCATGTTCCACGGACAGGGATCCGGGAAAGATGACAAAAGCATTGAGCGGGAAAAATTTATCCGCGCCGTGGATGACGGGGTCATGCAGGTGATCAAAGATCAGAAGATGCCTTTGGTACTGGCATGTGTGGATGAATATTACCCTGTATACGAAAAAGTTACCTCCTATGGATACCTGTTTGATGAACATGTCAACGGAAATCCCGATGAACTTGATCCCCTGGAACTGCATGAAGAAAGTGTGTTCCTGCTGGAAGAATACTTCATGAACGTACGCAATGAAAAAGTGCAGGTCCTGCGTGATGCTTCTGCCGGTTCAAAGGTAAGCAGCGATCCTGCTGAAATTGTGCCTGCTGCAGTGGACAGGAGGATTGACACATTGTTTATTGAGGAGGAAAAGGATCTTTTCGGAATATATGATCTGGAAAAGAGAACCGTTGAACTGGCTTCACCCGGTGAGCGGAGTTACCAGGCCTCACTGTATAACCTGGCTGCAGTACATACATTGCTGAATGGGGGAGAAGTGTTCATTTCCACTCCCGGTGAAATGCCTTTGCAAGGGACAGAACTGAATGCGTTATTGAGATACTGACCAGGTATCAATTCAAATTCCGGCTGTAAAAATAACAGCCGGAATTTTTTTGAGTGTTACTCAAGATTGAATATTACTCAAGAATTTCTTTGGCGACCAACGCCTCCAGGAAATTATCCACCTGTTGTACATTTTCGAGATGATACGTCGCTGCCGAGAGTTGGCTATGCACGCCCACAAGGATTCCGATCCCCTGATCGGCGAGGGTCCTGAATGCATCTTCATCGGTAACATCATCACCAACAAATATTGGGATGTATTCATCCGGCCACGAAAATTTCAGTTTATTCATGATCCACTCGACTGCTTTCCCCTTGTGCCACTTTAGTGCCGGTTTCACCTCCAGGAGCTTTTTGCCCTTTCCTTTTTTAAAATCATTGTCTCCGCCGATCACCGTATTGACTCGTTCAACAATCTCTTTATAAGCGCCCCTGGGTGCATTCCTGTAATGAATGGCGATGGCATAATATTTTCTTTCAATTTGAACACCTTCAATCACTTTTTCAAGTGTTGCAGTCAGCTGTTTCTCCATTTTGTCAAGCCTGGGAAGCAGTTCCCGGGCCTCTTCCTGTTCCTTGTGCATACCTCCCGGACCTGAAATACGAAATCCGTGACTTCCTGCGTAGATGATATTATCCAGGTCGACAAATGACTGAATATCCGAACGGTCCCTTCCGCTTACCACTGCCACAGTATGCGCTTCAGCCAGAGAACGCAGCAATTCCCGCCTTTTTTCCGAAATAAAGGCTTTTTCAGGATCTTTTACAATGGGCGAAAGGGTGCCGTCGTAGTCAAAGAAAAAAACAGGCTTCTTGTTTTCGAATTGTTGAATAAAATGTTCCTGGTGATCAAATAGTCCGGGAATTGCCTGTGAGAATTCAGGCTTCGATTCTGCTTTTCCTGTAAAGATGTCAATGTTGTTGATGTCGCGGACAGCGATCGAGGCTCCGGCAGTATAAAATTCTTTTTTGCTCTGATCGTTCGTGGATATTCCAACCAGGCTGAACAGGCTTTTTCTTTTTGCGGCCCTGATCAGCTCAGGATCATCAGCAAACAGCACAGTCCTTTTCGCGGATATCTCTTCATCCAATAGTAATTTCCGCACCCTTACAGACACATTGTCTTTTTCGTTTTCGGTGATGAGCCGGGTGATGCAAACACGATCTTCCTGCGTGTTGAGTTTTGTCTTCAGTTGATCATCGAGGGCGGATCCGAGGTTCAGGATATAGGTCTTTATCCGTTTCCATTTCAGGACCTGTTCCAGTTCCGGTGATTCGGATTTCAACAGCATGATCGCTGCATCAATGTTATTGAACTTGATTCTCTTGTTTTCCACGTGTTGAAAATTTTTCATATTCCTCGCTAAAAGTATGCCATTTGGTTGATCAGATGGGGGTCCTGGTGAGCCAGGTCCCTTCTGTGACAAGCATTCTGGGTATTACATACTTTTTGGATGAGGTCGGGAACCGCGCCAGTTGGATTCGTTTTGCTGTGGCATTTCGGCACACTTTTGTATCAAAAATCCACAGATTCCCGTCTGACTGTGTTTGTTCATTTTACTATTACTTCCATTTCGCTGGCTTACAGGTTATCTTTTTTTAACAATCCCGAAACGAACAAATCAGCTTATTGGGTGTATTATGAGATATTAATTACAATCAACCTATTGAAAATAAAAAATGTACAAGCAATGAAGAAATTATTTGTTATACCCGTAATGGCACTCCTCGTATTTTCATGTAACAATCCGAAAAACGCTGATGAGGTGACCACAGGTGATGCACAAAAAGCCGCTGCTTCTTCAGGAGCGGTATATGAAGTGAACAGTGGCAGCGAAGTACACTGGAGGGGCGTGAAACCCTCTGGTGAGCATTATGGAACGGTAGCGATCAGTGATGGCCAGGTCAAAGTGGCTGATGGAGCAGTGACCTCCGGAAGTATTACAATCGATCTGAATTCCATAGTCAACGAAGACCTGGAAGGGGATATGAACGCACGTCTTGTAGGCCATCTTAAATCAGAGGATTTCTTCTATACTGAAGAGTATCCGACAGCGGAATTTGACATTGTTTCCATAAAAGAATACAGCGGAAGCGCACCGGGAGAGGGTGTTGCACCCACACATGAAGTCACCGGTAATCTTACTATGCGGGGTGAAACAAAGAGCATCACTTTCCCTGCGGCCATCAGTGTAAGCGGTAATGAAGTGAGCGTGCAGACCAACGAATTTGCGATTGACCGTACCAACTGGGGTGTCAATTTCAAATCCAAGAAGATCTTTGCAGAGTTGAAGGATGATTTCATCAACGACATGATCAACCTGAAGTTTGACGTGACATTCTCAGCTGTATAGACCGCTGACCAGGCCATTCCAATTCAACTGATGGATGGATGGTGGCAGGTGCAAAACGGAAATATTGCATTTGCATCATGGACTGGTTTAGAAGTGGTTCATGGTGAGATAGAAATAAAAAATGAGGTTGTCAATTCGGCAGCCTCTTTTTTTGGAATGTTTTTTGAGATATATACAGACAGAAGCAAGAGATTGCGTTCTTCATATAAGAATCGTATCTTTGCATGCTGCACAACGGTGCAGTAACATACCGGGGCCGAGTTGGATTTGACAGCGGGTAAAACAGGTATGTAAGCATGTCGAGCATTGGGATTTGGCTCGTAAATATCAGGTCTCATACTTATAATTGGCAATAACAATTATGCTCTCGCTGCGTAATTTTACAAAGTAAAATACGCTTCATCACGGTATAAGATACCGTGACGGGACATCTCCGGAAGCTTTGTTCCCTATCGGGTTTCCAACAGGAGGTGCAGTAAGAACGGGATAGCCACCGGAGGGGTTGTGACTCCGGGGCGAAACATCACCGCAACTAAGGTATGGATCGGTCGTCTTTCGCCTGTCGATACCCTACAACCAAGGAAAGACTAAGCATGTAGAAAGCATATTGGTTTCTCGTTTGGACCGGGGTTCGATCCCCCGCGGCTCCACTAAAAGACCAGGCATTTAAGCTTGGTCTTTGTTGTTTATACTGCCATGTCACATTAAATCAATTGCTTATCTCGCAGGCCATTCTTCCAAGTTCAATCTTTAATACCAAGGAGAGAAAGAAAATATGTTGCCAAAATGATTACCTGTTCTCTTTTCTTCTCCTAAGGTATACAAAAAGGTAACACTTTCTTAGCAATCCTTCGTGAACTCTTGCTTTCAGATTATCTAACAAATTAAATTGATTAGTTATGGAAAGCAAATTAGAGATCAGGTTTTGGTTAAACACTGGAGTGTACCTGATTAGAATTCACAATTCGGAGCATGTTTGTATTGAAAAAGTGGTGAAGTATTAATTCAGGCTGAAGCGAAATTTTAGAAGTACTCCCGGGAGTCGTCACCCCTTCACATCTTCTATTACACCACTGGTATTCACTCGGTGCCAGCTAACCCGAAAAATTAGGCATCAGGAATGAAAATTCCTTGTAAATTCAGACTTAAAAATACTAATTTCGCTGTCGAATATCAGTAAGGTTTGAAGGGAAACGATTTTTCAACGGATTACTGATAATAGACTAAAAAATTAACATTAACAACCATACTCTATGGATACCTTCTGGTTCGATTTCATTGTACTTCCTTTGCTGATCTTTTCCGCACGGATCATCGATGTTTCACTCGATACAATCAGGGTGATCATGGTCTCGAAAGGATACCGTAAACTTGCTCCCTACATCGGTTTCTTCCAGGTCCTGATCTGGATCATTACCATTACACGGATCATGGAAAACCTGGACAACTGGGTAACCTATGTGGCATATGCCGCAGGTTTTGCCATGGGCACGTATGTGGGCATGTGGCTGGAAGAACGTTTGGCCATCGGAAACGAACTGCTCAGGGTGATCACACGAAAACCAGCAGATGATCTGATCAGAGTGCTCAGGAATGAAGGTTTTAGCGTGACCGTGGCCGACGGAATGGGCAGGGACGGTGAAGTCGGGATCATTTTCCTGGTAGCCAAAAGGAAGGATCTTAAACACGCGATCGCAGTGGTAAAGCAATACAACCCACAGGCATTCTACACGATCGAAGACATGCGGTTTGTGCGTGATCCGGAAGTCATCACACCCTCACGGAAAACAAAATGGAGGTTGATCCGGTCCAGGTAGACCTTACCTCTTTATTTCTTCATGACCTTCTCCACTCCCAATATGCTTCCATCTTTCTCCAGTACCAGGTAATATACCCCTGGCACCAGGTCCCCGGCATTGAAGGTGATGCTGTGTTTTCCAGGTTCCTTTTCGCCCCTGGTAATTTCCCGGATCATTCGGCCTGGAAGATCATAGAGGGACAGTCTTACCTTTGCGCGGCGCTCCAGTCGGTACGTGATCTCTCCTGTTGCACTGAGTGGATTGGGAACTACCTGTAGTATGTCCTGCCAGTGTGATTGCGCCGATGGCCTGACATGCGTAGTTCCTTTCAGATTGTAAGCGCCGGAGCAGGGAAGTGTTCGGGCATTGTCAGATCCCAGTTTTGTGTACCAGGTGGCCAATTGCAGGTTTTCATTGATGCAGGTAAAGGTAAATGCTATCTCTGCACTTGTTTCGCCGGGTGCAATGGATCCTATGTATATGCTGTCCGGGCCGGAAAGTTCCAGGGCTTCATTGTGGTTGATCTTCAGGTATACACCCTGGGCAGCCACCGCACCGGTATTGGTCATCTTCAGCTTCACGGTGGAGGCATCGCTGAGTGCCAGGCTCTGGCGGTCCGTTTCAGTTACCGAGGCGATCACCACTGCCGGAAGAGGAATGCTGTCGCTGACAAGGTCGAGTAGTCCTGTGACCTGTTCATGCTGCTCCTGGTTGGCAGCGATATTATTATCGATGAGCTCAACCATCAGGGCATCTGAATCTCCCGTTGTATCACCAATAGCAAGCAACAACCTGAAGTAGGTGAGAAAGCGCTCCTGGCCGGCACGGGCATGACAAACCTTGAGCGTATCCCACATGGGACTGAAGCTGTCCAGGGTATCCAGTGCAATATCGGCCACGGCAATAACAGGTGAGGCTGCTTGCAGGAAACTGCTTTTCATCTGCTTGTCGGCTTCACGTAACCGGAGAATGTCGCCTGCAGCATCCATCCGATTTCCGGACTGGATCTTTGTTTTAATATCTTCCAGTACGGCACTATAGGTTGCATTATCTTCCTGCAATTGCACTTTGAGCGCTCCGATGAAGGCCTTATCTGCGTGCTGCGCAGATAAACTTTTTTTCTGAGGGTCCGCTGCAGATTTGCCTGGTTTGCCATCTGGGAAATAGATCTTGTTCACTGTGCTTTCCATGTTGGAGGGTACAACGAAAAATTTTCCCGTGGATATCCCCAATGCAGCGACCACTTCCATATAGGCGGTCATTTTCATGTAGAATCCTACCTGGTCGATGATCTGTGAATAGGGAAGAAAATCAAGGGTCCCCAGCCAGTTGAAGATGCTGGCTGTGACCATCAGCAATTCGCCGGACTGCCTGAAAAATGCGGCCGCATCAAGGGACATTTCCACCGTATTCTTCTCATGGGAAACGTAGTTGATCTCGTTCTCAATGGCATCGAAAAAGCTGCCATTGTAAGCATTGTCCATGGTATAGGAAAGCCCCTTCCTGATGCTGGGTGCGGTGAGTTCTTCAATATACACTTCCTGGATAAAAGGTTCCTCCAGGGCATTTTTCACTTTCATAATGATACGGCCCCATTCTTCCATTCCAAATGAAAAATTCCACCCCGAGGAATAGGCTTTCCAGACATTCCGCCATGCTTCCAGGAGGATGTCGTCCGCCGGTGGCCCGATTTCACCTCCCACCAGCATGAGAGACTCACTCACCAGGTCATGGACTTCATTCTTGATCAGTTCCTCCAGCAGCATCTGCATGATCTCCTGGAAGAGGTCGCTGGCGTTGGCTTCAAATATTGCCTGGACAAGTGTGAGGAAGAGGTCCAGTATGCGGGCTGCCCAATCGTTGGAATAAAAAATGAATGCGATGAGTTCACCGAAGTCTTTGAACATCTCATCTCCTAACTGGTAGCCTTCTTCGAAGAGATCGTGAACCATATATTCCACCAGTAACAGCCTGGCCAGGGATTCGGTGTAGTCAGGATCAAAGTCTTCAGCATGTGGAGCCAGTGCTGTGCTTACCTTGTTCATCGCACCTGAGTAATTCAGGTAGGGCACCAGGAAGTTGTCGGTCTCCCTGATCTTGTTCAACTTGTTTTTCAGCCACACCTGGTAATGGAACAGGGAGTCGGCAAGACCTAATTGCACCGAGTTATGACCGGGGCCAAGCGTTATTTCTTCTGTCCTGGAACAATCCATATCCGTATCTTCACCATCTGCAACTTTCAATAGTTTGATTTGATAGGTTCCCGGGCTCAGGTCGCTAAAGGCGGCGTTGCCTTCTGCATCGGTAAACTGCGCACCTGCTGCCAGCTGGCCGGACTGGCGAAGGGTGACCTCCACATTTTCAAGCGGATCTTCCTCGTTGATGACCAGGTTATCAAAATCGGCATAAATATCCTTGATGTTGAGTGCTAAGGCCGAGGTAGTACCCGTGCTTACTCCTGATCCGGATACAGGGATATCCAGTACCGGGCTGACCGGATCGTTGGATACAAACCTGAGATTCTCAGTGATGCTTTCCTCTCCCGCAGGATGGTATACCAATGTGAATCCCAGCGAATCGCCGGGTTGAATGAAGGCAGGCAGACCCTGACCTTCCAGGCTTAGCACTTCCGTATTGCTCAGTTCAACTTCACCGATGATGAGGGCAGCTACTCCGTCATTTCTAATGTACAGGGGAAGTGCACGATAGCTTTCTGTCCAGACCTCTCCAAAATGCAGCTCCGGGGGATGACAATTCAGATCGGGGAGCCCGGGTGAGAAGTGATAGTAAATGAGCATCTGGTCTTTTTCCGAAACGAAATCTTCCGGTTTGTCCTGGAGGGCAATATGCGGCCTGTTGAGATCATCAAACTGCATGTCGGCATACATGAATTTCTCACAATTGATATCCACGCTTTCACCGGTCCATTTATCTCCTTCCTTTGTGAAAAAGGTCAGGTGCCTGGGTGATCCGGCGATGGTGAGTACTGCCGGGTTATCATCATTGTCCAGGGCGATTTGCATGGGGGTTTCAAACACATACGAGGTAACCGTATCCGGCTCCCAGTTCTGCCAGTCGTACGTGTAGTGCATCACATAGTATGTAAAGGGCAGGGTTGCATAGGAAAGCGTGTTGCAAACCAGGTGGAGATGATCATTCCCGTCCAGCACAAAGTTTGCTTTTTCGTGTAAACCCAGTGTAGGGGCCAGCTGTATCGGAACCGGGAATTCAGTCCAGGTATCGGTGGTTTCGGTGTATGTAGCAAGCACCAGGCTGTCGGCATTGTAAAAGAGGACCACAGGGGTATCATCTGACTTTAACCGGAGCCTCACTGCGGGAAATTCATAGGGAGAAAGCACTTTAACCCACTCACCCTCGCGTTTCAATGCAAGGGTATATAACTCTTCATTCTGGTTCCAGTATCCAATCACGGGTTGGTCGTCCGATGTAAGAGCGATGGAGGTGGAATGCTGCGGAACGTAAATTTCATACTGTTCAATCTTTTCTCTTGACCACTCATTCCCCACACGCGTCATATAGTTAACCCCGAAATTTGCCGACTGATCGTATAATATCGCCCCGTTATCGAAACAGAAGTGGGGAAGACCTTCATTGTCGAAGATCATTCCCGGCGACCAGCCTGTATATCCACTGGTGTCAATTCTTTCACCGGTCCATTGGCCATCAATTTTTTGCATCAGCATGAGGTCCTTGTAGTCGGCATCCATGTGCACAATAAAAGGGATATTCTCTTTGTCAATGGCGATCTTGCAGAAAGATCCCATGTTGATCCCACTGCTATCGGCCACCTGCCGGTTCCATACCTGGGAGTATGACAGGGTGCAGGTGAACAGAAGAAGCAGGAAATATACCGGAGAGGGCGCAGTCTGTTTATTCATGTTGGGTAGTTTAGCGGTTTGACAATACAGAGTGTACCTGGAATGGCTTGATGGAAATGGATATACAATTTACCACTTGTTATTCATGAAGTCAATATAGCACAAAGTAAAAAAGGAAAGTATCACATGTTTGGGGGATATTTATATTGATGGTTGTATGTCGTTGACAGACACATTTATGTCGTTCAGCAGTTTACTCGTATGGCGGCGCGCTCATTCAGCAAAAATTTATAACTTAGGTTTCTTTAAAAAACAAATCAATAACCAATTCATTCGATAATGACACAGGACAGACGAAGTTTTATACGGACAATGGGGTTGGCATCGGCTGGAGCAATGATTCTGCCTCCCATGCTGAGCTCATGTCAGAACCTGAAAGTATCCCCTGATATACAGGGATACATGGACCACTTCCAGGTCACACCGCAGATGTTGCAAAAGGTCGTTGCAAAGGCCATGTCGAAAGGCGGGGACTACGCAGACCTCTATTTTGAGCATAAGATCGACAACCGGCTGGTGCTGCGGGACGGAAAAGTGAATCAATCTTTCTCTAACGTAGACTACGGCGTTGGCGTGCGGACGTTGAAAGGTGACCAGACCGGTTATGCCTATACTGAAAATACGAGGATTGAGGACATGGAAAATGTAGCTGCCACGGCGGCGAACATAGCGAACAATCCAACTACCTTCAAGTCTCAGGAAATCAAAGAAAAATTACCACCGAACTACTATGAGATCTCGGAAAAATGGGAAAATACTTCGGTTGAGGCCAAGGTCCCCTATGTGCAAAAGTTGAACGATAAACTGTTTGAGCTTGACGAGAAAGTGATCAAAGCCACTGTGGTGCTGAGCGATGAGACGGGTTATGTACTTTTCTACAATTCAGAAGGGCTGCTTTCTTACGATTACCGGCCCATGGCCAGCCTGGTGTGCGTCGTTGTGATGGAAAAGGACGGTCAGATCGAAAACGCGTATGCTTCAAAATCATTCAGAACGGGATTTGAATTCCTGGATGATGCGCTGATCGATGAACTGGCAACGGAAGCGGTG
>CAYOSB010000023.1:13135-27563 GCA_964406495.1 uncultured Bacteroidaceae bacterium
CTTTGGTGCCGGCAAACCCCGGGCAGGAGAGATGCCGGTAGTACTGGGTGCAGGAGGCTCAGGTATTTTACTTCATGAAGCCATGGGGCATGCGTTTGAGGCCGACTTCAACCGGAAGGGAACCTCTATCTTTTCAGACAAGATGGGAAAAAGCATTGCGCAGGACTTCATCAATATCGTGGAAGACGGTACCATGGAGAACAACCGGGGATCGATCAATATCGATGATGAAGGGAATGATGTGAAAAAGATCCACCTGGTGAAGGATGGTATGCTGAATAGTTATATTCATGACAGGATCAGTGCAAACCACTACGGGGTGGCTCCCACCGGAAACGGGCGCAGGCAGTCGTTCCGCCACTCGCCGCTCCCCAGGATGAGGATCACCTACATGGAGAATGGACCACATGCTGTGGAGGACATCATTAAAAGCGTGGATTACGGCGTATATGTCGATAATTTTACAAACGGACAGGTCAATATCGGTGCGGGTGATTTCACCTTCTTTGTGAAATCGGGCTACCTGATCGAGAACGGGAAAAAGACCATGCCGATCAAGGACATCAATATCATCGGAAATGGTCCACAGGCGCTCGCCGATATCACCATGGCAGCAGGCGATGCTGAGATTGATAATGGTACCGGGATGTGTGGTAAGGGCGGACAGATGGTGCCTGTGACGATGGGGATCCCGTCTGTTCTTGTGAAAAAATTAACTGTTGGCGGCGTGAATGCTTAATTTGTAAAACTGGAAAAAATGACAAAAGCAGAAAAATATAAGCTTGCAAAATGGGCGATGGAAGTTGCACTGGAAAATGGTGCTTCTGATGCCCGTGTATATATCTCAAACAGCAACTCCAGCGAGGTGGAAGTGCGTGAGGAAAAGATCGAGAAATTGCAGGAGGCGAACCAGGGAAGTATGTTCATTGATCTCTATGTCGATAACCGTTATTCGGCAATACGCACCAACCGTTTGAATGACAAAGAAGAACTGATACGCTTTATAAAAGAGGGCATCAAGGGGACCCGGTACCTGGCTGAAGATGAATTCAGGTCACTGCCGGACCCGGAACGATACTATAAGGGGGGCGGTCCGGACCTGGAGACCGCTGACAAAAACTTTATGGATATTAAGCCACAGGAAAAGGTAGACGCAGCTTTTGGTATTGAACAGGAAGTTCTTGGAAAGGATGAAAGGATCATTTCTGTAACAGGAAGCTACAGTGATCAGTACAATGGCAGGGTGATGGTTACCAGCAATGGTTTTGAAGGTGACCGGGAGAACACCTATTATTCACTGGTGTCGCAGGTTTCGGTAAAAGACGGGGAAGCCCGGCCCAGGGCATATTGGTTTGAATCGGCCATATTTAACAGCGGCCTGAAGAAAGATGGGGTCGGGGAGAAGGCCCTGGAACGCGCACTGGAACGGCTTGGACAGAAGAAGATCAAGTCTGCTACACTTCCCATGATCGTAGAGAACCGGCTTTCAAGCAGGTTATTAAGCCCGGTCATCAGTGCCATGAACGGCGCCTCGATCCACCAGAAGAATTCATTCCTGATCGATATGAAAGGGCAGAAGATTGGATCGGACTTGTTCGATATCACTGATGATCCTTTCATTATATCCGGAAGGGGATCAAGGCATTTCGACAGCGAAGGGGTGGCGACTCAAAAGCGGCATGTCATCGAGAAAGGTGTCCTGAAGGAGTACTATATTGATACATATTACGGGAAGAAACTGGACATGGCGCCCAATTCAGGAGAGACCACCAACCTGGTATTCAAGCCGGGTGACAAGGATCTGAAGGGTTTACTGGCAGACATTGACCGTGGTATTTATGTAACCGGGTTCAACGGGGGGAACAGCAACGGGGCTACCGGGGATTTTTCTTACGGTATTGAGGGCTTCCTGGTGGAGAAAGGAGAGATCGTCCAGCCGGTATATGAAATGAATATTACCGGGAACTACCGGGAAATCTGGAAGGACCTGATCGCTGTCGGGAATGATGTATATGAAAACTCATCCTGGCGCTTGCCATCCATTGTCATTGACGGGATCAGTTTCAGCGGTGTATAAAATCTTGCCTTTATCTCGCCGATAGCTTGATGGTGTCGTTGTCAGGGCAGGGGCTGAACTGACCGAAGCAGGAAATACATTCAGCATCAATGCGGAAGGAAATATTGGCAGCAAGTAAAGGAAGATTGAGCAGTATGCGATCACCTGTTACGTTTTTGACAGTTTGCGATTGATTGGTTTCAGGTTCAATTTGCCTATGTATATATTCATCAGGTCAAGATAGGACTTCACCTCGCCTGCATGCTCATTTTCTTTACCGCTCTGGGTCGCATTGATTGCAGTGACCTTGGCGCGGATATTGGCACGGTAGCTTTTATAATAATTGAGAAGCATTCCTGTCTGCCCGTTCACTTTTTCACCGGATGCTTCCATGTATGCGTTGTAAAAATGGTGCCCGAGTTGTGCATGGCCATGGAAGTCCAGGTCAACACATAGAAAAGCAATCTCATTGAGCAAATCGATTACCCGGTATTCCTTGTTGAAATCGATGCAGTCAAAAACCACCGGTTCGTCAAGCAGGAAAATATTTGTACTGTTCAGATCCCCGTGGCAATCGCGCTGGTAATTTGTAATGACACGCTGATTCATCAGGCTCCTGTTCATGTTCAGGTACAGGCTGGATTGCGTGACAGATTCCTTAACCCTTTCCAGGTAGTCTGCATTGCAATATTTTCGGATATAATCTCCCACACTCAGAATATCTTTATATTTCTCATGGAATCCATTTGTATTGAATGCATTCTTTACGATTTCCGCGCTTTTATGAAACCGTGCCAGCATCTTTGCCAGCTTCTCCATATCTTCCTCGTGTACCTTTCTTTGCTTCAACAGTACATCCATCCGCCGCCTGTTATTCATTCGTTTCATCTTCACGGCATGATCGATGACCTCTCCTTCCCCGGGTGCCGGTTCCACTTCAACTCCGTTTTCTGTAACAGGTACAACACCCAGGTACATGTCGGGTGCAAGGCGCTTGTTGAGTTCTACTTCGCGATGACAATAATGTTTCCGGAGTTCCGGGGTCGAGAAATCGACGAATGAATATTTAACAGGACGTTTGAATTTATATGCATACCGGTCTGTCAATACGATCCATGAGATATGCGTTTCAATCATCCTTGCATTTTCACAGCTGTCATTGAAGCTGCATGTCTCTAACAGTTTCTGAATCTGCTCTTTTTCCATCGATTAAATCTTTTACTCTCGCCTTCATTTCATTTAATTCAAGCGCATCGGAATGCAAAACCAGGTGTTCCTCGGGCATGAAATCAAATGTCGCCTTTAGTTTTTTGTACACTGAATAGTCCGCCTCACTGTATGCGCGGTCATCCTTCATTCTCTTTTTTACTTCATCCTCTGCGGCTTTCATTTCAATATAGTATAGATACCGCTCCAGTTTCCAGGAGCGCTTATTGAACATGTACCTGAAAGTTTTACTGTTGAATGTCCCATCTACAATCACCATTTTTTCCTGTGCAGATGAACGGTCGATCTCTTCCAGGATTTTCTCGTATACCTCGCTTCTTGTGTTGTCGTCATACGCTCCCTGCTTGTTCATCTTTTCCCTCATGACATCCGTGTTCAGGTACAATGCACGGGTATCTGCAGCAAGATGCCTTGCCAGGTAGGATTTCCCGGTTCCCGGCAGGCCGAAGATTATCATGATCATGTTTTTAAATTTTTTTCTGCTTCAACAATGTTTTTAATCCCTTTTGCCACAGCATCCGGGTTGAATGAAATGCTATTGATCTTATTTTCAACCAGGAATTTTGCAAACTTGGGGAAGTCGCTCGGAGCCTGTCCGCATAATCCAATTTCTTTGTAGTTCTCCCGTGCTTTACGGATCGACATCTCAATCATTTCCATAACGGCAGGGTCCTGCTCACTGAAGATGTGACTTACAAGTTCCGAGTCCCTGTCTACACCAAGCACGAGCTGCGTAAGGTCATTGGATCCAATCGAGAAACCGTCGAAGATCTTGGAAAAAGCTTCTGTTCTGACAGCGTTTACCGGGAGCTCTGTCATGACATAGATCTCCAGGTCATTCTCTCCCTGTTTCAGACCGTTCTTCTCCATCTCTCCGATTACTTTTTTCCCTTCCTCGAAGGTCCTGCAGAACGGGATCATCAGTTTTACATTGGTCAGTCCCATTTCATCCCGCACGATGCGCATGGCCTCACACTCAAGGGCAAAACCTTCCCGGTATCCTTCGTGGTAATACCTTGCGGCACCCCTGAACCCGACCATCGGGTTTTCCTCTTCCGGTTCAAATTGTTTTCCACCAAGCAACTCACTGTATTCATTGGATTTAAAGTCACTCATCCTCACGATCACATCCCTCGGATAAAAAGCGGCAGCAATGGTTCCCACTGCCATTGATAGTTTATCTGTGAAATACTCTTTTTTGTCGTCGTATCGGGAAGTCAGTTGCTCAATCTCTTTTGCTGCTTCTTTGTCCTCCAGTTCATCAAATTTCAGAAGCGCCATGGGGTGAATCATGATCTCACTGTTGATTACAAACTCCAGCCGCATCAATCCGACCCCGTCAACCGGGTATTTTGCATTGTTAAAGGCGGTGCCGGGATGTGCCAGGATCAACATTACCTTTGTATCAGGGTCTTCCATTTCACTGGTATCAATTTCTTCTTCATCCCATTCCCTGACCCCGTCAAAGATTTTTCCTTCGGTTCCCCCGGCACTGGATACAGTAACCTCCTGGCCGTCTTCCAGGGTTTCGGTGGCATTGCCGGCACCGACGATTGCGACTGCACCAAGTTCGCGTGCCACGATCGCTGCATGGCTTGTTCTTCCTCCGCTGTTGGTGACAATTGCAGAGGCTTTCTTCATTACCGGATCCCAGTCGGGATTAGTAATCTCAGTTACAAGGACCTCTCCCTCTTCAAGCTTATCGGCATCGTCCGGAGAATCCAGGATCTTTACCTTGCCGGATACAATCTTATTACCGATTCCGATCCCTTCCAACACCGGTGAGGTATCATCGCCATTAAATGAGTAGGTTTTCAGTTTCGCTTTATCCTCCTTGCTGGAATGTACGGTTTCGGGCCGTGCCTGGACAATATACAATTCCCCGGTCTCTCCATCAATGGCCCATTCTATATCCATGGGTTTGTCATAATGCTCCTCGATTGCCAGGCACCATTTCCCCAGCTGTACGAGCATCTCATCGCTCATCACCTGTTGTGATCGTTTTTCATCCGGGGTCTCAATATTTTTTACCGGCTCTTCAGCATCATCACTAAAGACCATCATCTTTTTCTTACTCCCGATGCGCCTGGTAATGATGGATCTTTTATCTTCCTTCAGTGCTTTCTTAAAGAGGTAAAATTCGTCTGTTCTGACTGTCCCCTGGACCACGTTCTCACCGAGTCCCCAGGTGCCGTTCACCAGGATCACATTTTCAAAGCCGCTGTCAGGATCAATCGTAAAAGCCACTCCTGATGATGCTTGATCGGCACGAACCATTTTCTGCACCCCTACCGAAAGTGCCACCTTCATGTGTTCAAAATCATTTTCCTCGCGGTACTTGATTGCCCGGTCGGTAAACAGGGAGGCCACGCATTTTTTCCACGCTTCCAGCAGGGCTTCATCTCCTTGGATGTTCATATATGAATCGTGTTGCCCTGCAAAACTTGTTTCAGGCAGGTCCTCCGCCGTGGCACTGCTTCTGACCGCAACAGAGCTCACTGCTTTTTCTCTTTTTTTCAGGTCGTTGTACCCTTCGATGATGGCCTCTGAGATCTTTTCCGGGATGTCAGCATCCAGTATTTTTTTTCGGATTTTTTCACCCGTCTCCTCGAGGCTGTCCAGGTTCTCAGGATCCAGCTTGTCAAGTAAATCCTGTATGGGTTTTTCCAGTTCATTGGCCTGCAGAAAGTCCCGGTAGCATTCAGATGAAGTGGCAAATCCGTCAGGAACACGCACTCCTTTTGATTCGAGTTCTGTAAACATTTCCCCGAGCGATGCATTTTTACCTCCTACTTCCGCTACCCTGGAATTATCAAGATCCTGAAATTTATAGATATAATTCATAGCTGGTTATTTTAGTGAGTGGACCGATCTATATATGCTTCCGTGTGCTGTGAGCGGTCCGTAACCCTGTTCGGTTAAAGGGTTCAACCAATGACGTGCCAAAGAAGCATTGTTCCGCCTGAAATGTATTCAATGTGCAGACAGGAATACCTGTACATCAAACCAAATCCACGCTGACCCGTGGCTGTAGATTTCAGCCACCAGGAGTCAGCGTGGATACATTTTTTAAATACTGAATTAAATTGTGTGGAAAATATACGACATGGTGCCTTTTTTTCCACAGTACCTGGAAGAAGAACCGGATTTTTACCACACCCCGCCGTCGGATCATTCTGCTTCAGGCAAAGGGTATGTCTGATCTTTATTTGTATATAACTTAGCTATAGTATTAACTTACAATATGTTATGAATTTCTATTCCCAATGATGAGGGTCTCATTTATGTAAACTTACCTGGTCCTTACCGGGTAGGGTGGACGTACAATTACTTCCGGGGGATTGGCCCTGAGTTGCTCCATCACGATCTCAATGGCTTTCTCCAGCTGGGGATCATGCCCTTCGATCACTTCTGATGGCCACTGTTCCACCTCCACATCGGGCGGTACACCCACGTTTTCAACTACGAAACCGTCTTCGGTCCAGATGGCTACATTCGGTGCAGTAACATATCCGCCGTCCATCAGTTCAGGAAATCCCAGCACACCGACCAGTCCGCCCCAGGTGCGTTTGCCCACGAGTGTGCCCACATCGAATTTCCGGAACATCCATGGCAGCATATCACCACCGGAACCGGCCGTTTCATCGATCAACATTACCTTGGGCCCCTGGATTGATGCACTCGGTGTTTTCAGATCGTTTGTATAACGCATGTTCCAGTGGGACTGGTACCGGCGGGTCAGAATATCGATGAAATAGTCTGCAAGCAGGCCGCCGCCATTGAACCGTTCATCGATAATGATCGCTTTCTTGTTGGCCTGGGGGAAGAAGTATCTTTTGAAATACTCATGGCCGAGGCCGGCAGTGTTGGGGACGTAAACATAGGCCACCTGGCCATCGGTTGCCTGGTTGACTTTTTCCAGGTTTCCTTCTACCCAATCCCTGTTTCGCAATGCGTATTCGTTGCTAACCGGTACAGCCTGGATCTCCCTGGATCCGCTGCCATCTGCATTTGGACCGATCTCGATATTGATGATCTTTCCTGCTGTTTTCTCAAAGAAACTATAGAAATTCTCTGCGGCGGTGATTTTTTCACCATTTACTGCCAGGATGAAATCACCTGCCTCCACATTCAGACCCGGTTCGGTCAGGGGCGACCGGAGATCGGGATTCCAGTTCAGTCCTTCATAAATTTTTGTGATCCGGTAGCGTCCTTCTGAGATCTCGAAATCGATACCAAGCAGTCCGCCATTGATCCTTACCGGCTCGTTCAGCGTCGCTCCCCCGCCCACACGATGGTGTCCCACCGCCAACTCACTGCACATCCACCGGATCACCCGGTTGAGGTCGCTTCTGCTTGTAAGATCGGGGAGGAACTGCGCATATTTTTCCTTCATGGCCGGCCAGTCTGCACCATGCATGCCGGGATCGTAAAAGTAATCCCGGTTCACCCGCCAGGCCTCATTGAAGATCTGTGGCCATTCTGCTGCAGGATCGATCTTAACCTCAATTGCACCTGTATTGATCACTCCCTTTTCCGGGTCTGGTTTTGCTCCGGCATCAGTGACCCCGTATTTGTTCCCCTGGATATAGAGCATTTTTTTGCCATCTGCCGAAATGAGATAGTTTGTCATCTCAGCTACCTCCTCATCCTTCCGGTCTTCGAGGCTGTACTTGTGCAGAACGCGTTTCCCGTTATTGTTCGATATGTACAGGATTTCACCCTCACCTGAGGATCCTAAGCTATAATAGGAACCGGTCTCCACTGGAATATCCAGGATCCGGTTCTGCAGTCCGTCGGTATCGATTACCAGGGCTTTGCTTGCTTCATCCTCTTCTTTATCAGTATCTTCTTTCTTTTTCTTTTTCTTCTTTGCTTCCTTGTCATTCTCATCTTCAGAATTGCCGTTTGTGTCTTCTTTAACCTCCACTTCGTCGCTCTCTTTTGCAAGTGGGGAGGGCGTTTCTTTGGACAGGGTGACCAGGTAAATATTTTGGGTCATTTCCATATCTGCATTCGACAGATCAAACCAGTTCACTACCGGTCCTGCATCTGTGGATGCAAAGAAATAGAGGTATTTTCCCCCCTGGTCAAACACAGGCTCAGTGGCATGGCTCAGGCCATCCGTCAAGGGGTACGACTTTCCTTCCTCAACGGAATAAAGGTACACCTGCTGAAAATTATTCCTCATCAGCTTCGTATAGGTAATCCACTTTGAATCGGATGACCAGTCACCGAAAATATACCTGAAGGCGCCCGGTTGATACAATTCGTCCTGGTCGATCTTTATAATTTCAGCATTGTTGATGTCAATATAATAGAAATTCCGGCCATTATCTACGTAGCAGATTTTATTGCCGTCCGGCGACCATTCCAGGTCGGCATAAAAACCGGTTCCTTCGAGCTTATAAACTGTTGGATCACCGGTCCCGTCCTGTGCTTTTACATGCAATTGGTATTCACCTGATGCGTCCGAAAGGTAGGCGATCCGGCTGCCATCGGGCGACCATGCCGGGAATTTTTCATGGGCTCCCTGTGTTTGGGTGATGTTCCTGGGATCGCCTTTTTCGGCAGGTGCTGTGACAATCTCACCGCGGAAATCAAACACTGCACGTACGCCTGAGGGAGAGATATCCACAGACCTTATAAATTCGGATCCTTTCACATACCTGGGTCTGAGCTCCAATAGATCTGCAGCGATCCCGACTGTTATTTTTGTGCGTTCGCCGGTGTTGGTTTCATAACTGTGGAGCGTTCCGGCCTGTTCGAGAATAATGGTGGTGTTGTTGAACGATGCGTTGGTGATCGGAAAATCTTCAAAATTTGTATGCTGATCAATTTCTTCTGTATGAATATTATATGAATGGAGGTTAAATTCACCGTTTCTATCGCTCAGGAAATAGACTTTCTCCCCGATCCACATCGGGGTGATATCGTTGCTGCCATTTGCAGGTTTGGGGACCTCCACCACCGAATGGTCGTCGAATGAGAATAACCATATCCTGGATGTCCTGCCTCCCCTGTAATTTTTCCATTGACGGAATGCATCGGACAGTGGGGTATATGCCATCCGTTTTCCGTCCGGTGAATAGCATGCATGATATGCATTGGGAATCTCCAGCTGCTCCGGCATCCCTCCTTCAAGTGGTACAGTGAAAAGTTGCAGATACCGGTTGGTGAATACGTTTCGCTGGGAGAGGAAAAGTACACTTTTTCCATCCGGAGTGAAGCCATTGGCAATATCCCGGCCCGGATGCCAGGTGAGCCTTGTGGGAATTCCACCCTCCACCGGGACATAATAAATATCAGTATTTCCGTCATATTCTGCACTGAATGCAATGTATTTTCCATCTGGTGAGAAAAAAGGCTTCGACTCAATCCCTTCATCAACCGTTAACCTTCGCGGGTATGTCCCGTCGGCGTTGGCGACCCACAGGTCATGCGCATAAATAAATGCAATGTGCTGGTCGCTGATGGCCGGTTGACTTAGCAGCCGGGTATCTTCAGTGTCAATAGCTGTGACTTTCCCAGTCAACAGGACCATCATTAATCCAATGACTGGAAACAATTTAGATGCTTTCATAAAGGTTGAATTTAATTGTTCGAATGATTATTAGAAATGAGAATTTTAGTTCAGGAAAGTAAAATTAAGAAAAAAGAGCGGTCCTGTTATATGTTATTCATCAGCGTAAAGACTCCTGAATGTGATCTGTCAATAGCATAAACTCACAGAAAAAAATATTGGTCATTCCTGCAAATGCATAGTATAGCTGTTGGGTTCAACGAACACGAGCTGCTTATACATGATCCCATACATACTTGATGTATACGTAAATCCCCACTTTGTGCAATGTATTCAGCACGTTTTAAGGTCTGTTGTCTGACTCAGCTCTGATAGGATTATACTCCATACTCCTGTTGAAAGGGAGGTTCGGGAGCAGTCGATCGACAATTAAACAGGTTGGTATCGCATTTGATGCTGCATACCTGTTTTACATATATTCATTTTTGCAAATACTTACATCATGAAACTAAAAAAGAGTTTACTATTATTTTTATTGATTTCAGGAGCCATGATGATGACCAATGCCCAGGAGCTGGGTGTTCGTTTTGGTTCATTCACAGGCAAAGGAGGAGTGGCCCTCGACGCTGTTTTCTCCAGCAGTGAATTCAGCCGTATACATGCTGACTTGTCAGTAGGAGGCGGCATCGGTTTTGATCTGTTATGGGATTTCATTTACCGGCCGGTATCCGATGAGGCGTTTAACTGGTATCTTGGAGTGGGACCATTCGGGTATCTTCCCTGGGACAATGCAGAAAGTCTTGCCATAGGTGCCGTGGGAGAGATTGGATTACTCTATGCTTTCAATAGTGCACCGATTACGCTAAGTGCAGACTGGCGGCCTTATTTCAGGCTGATCGATAATACTGACATCAGTTATGGTGGATTTGGACTGAATGTCCGGTATGTATTTTAACCGGCATAGCTAAGCAATAGACAGTGCTGTTCACAAACATAAGTGGACAGCATTTTTTTGTCCTGCTAAATGGCAGGCACATTTAGTTCATCCATATAACTGCTATTCATGCCGCCTCCAGCTATCCAGTTCATCCAATGGGTAAATGGGGCGGGGAATATGCTGGTAATTCAGACCTTCGGGATCGATATTGCTGAGTCCGGGAGTCATGATATTGATCGTTTTGCGGTTGTAGGCCAGGAATCTGTACCGGAACGGAAACAGGTTTTTCACGACCACGATATCAGGCTTCATAAGTTTCAGTCCCAGGTCTTTGAATTCGTGCGGATACCTTGCCGACATGGGGAGCTCTGACAGGATCAGGTGAATGCCTTCATGTTGCAGGATCAAGGTTTTACCAAGATTGGTCTCTGCTTTAAAGATGATCTTTCCTTTAAAGTCAACCGGCTTGTTATATACCGTGTCCAGTTGACCACCCACCGTCAGGGAAACAGTATCTCCCTGCGGATATTGCCAGGCTTCGATCGCAGCTTTTTCATCACGCAATGGAAGATAGCTCATCAGATCGCTTCCCTTTTCAAGCAAGGCCTCCAGTATCCATGTGCTTTCCCCGGGGGTTCCAGTTCCGACAGCATCGGAAACATCACAGAAAACAACCGTGCCCAGGGCACGTGCCAGTTTTTTATCCCGTGCAATTTCAATCGCAGCTTCAGGGGCAGTACCTTCAGGCTGTGGAACGGTCCTGGCTTCCCAGGCCATGTCAGCGATCCTGTCAGCTTTTTCCCGGGCCAGTTCCATTTTATCGTCGGTGATGGCAATCGTGGAATACCCGAGTTCCGGTCCGTCAATCCAGATGTGTACCGGGAAGAAGGAGACCGAAAGGACATCTTGCTCCTTTTCCATCTGCTTCATGGATGTAAAGATTTTGCGGAATGGCGGTAACAGGTCAATGTTCATGCCACCTCCTTTGAGCAATGCCATTTTATTCATCACCATCACAGGCTCGATCTCCCCGGCTACTGTACGCAGCAATAATTCGGTGGTACGGTACCCGGTCTTGCGGTGATCGCGGTGTGGATTGGTATGGTATCCCACAATAATATCGGCGGTTTCGGCCCGGAGCTGCGTGTTGTTGGCGTGCAGGTCGAAGCTGACAGCCAGCTTGAATCCGGGTCCTGTGATCTGCCGGATGGCAGCCAGCAGACCCCCTTCCGGATCAAACATACCCTGCACGCCCATGGCACCGTGCATGGAAAAATACATGCCCGATTTGCGATTAAACCTTTTGGATAATCCGAAGTCTAAACAGCGTATTGTTATAGTGTGTATGAATATCAACCAAACAAAAAGTAAAATGAAAGCTTTCACAAAAACAATTTTTGCAGGCATCACTGCTTTTGCGATCACGGGTTTGTTCTCATGCTCAACCGAACCAACCCAGGAGCCAGTTGTAAATGAAATTGACAACATGGTAACGCTTGTGAACAAAGAGATCAAAGATGAGGTGATCATCGAAGAGATCATCGATGATGTCCTGTATGATCTTGAGCAATTTGACTTTTTAAAATCAGCAACCACTTGCCCGGTGGTTACTGTGGAAAAACCTGAAGATGCCCGCTTCCCGAAGGTGATCACGAGGGATTTTGGTGATGGGTGTGTCACGGACCTGGGCGTTGAAAAAAGCGGTAAGGTGATTGTAACAGTATACGGTCCCTGGCTAAAAGAAGGTTCCAGGCGAACTGTTGAATTTGAGGACTATACTCATCGCGGGACAGCTGTGAGTGGAAAGAAGGTAATCATATGCGAAGGAATGAACGAGGATGGATACTATGTGCACTCGATCCGGGGCAAGCTCAGTCTTGTCAGGGAAGATGGAATAGAGATCTCCAGGGAGCTGACCAGGAGCAGGACCATGCTGGCAGGATTCGGGGAACCGGGTGTGCCCAAAGAATGGCTCATGGAAGGGAAGACGAAAGTGGTCAAATCCAATGGCAGGGAATATGTCATGAACATTCGTGAACCCCTGTATCGCATCGAGGGCTGCAGGTGGGCCCAATCGGGAGTGAAGGTGATTCGGTTCAATATTGACGAGGAAGAAGCTGCAGCAGATGCATCTGCCGGTGAGACGCCCGAATACAAGCACAAGGTTGTGATTGATTACGGTTATGTGGGAGAGGAAGACAGCGCGTGCGACAGTTTTGTATTGCGCAAAGTGGATGACAAGGAAGCAGAAGTGGTGGATCTCAGCAAATAGAAAAGAAGATCCGGGCAACCCTTGACTCATAAGGGTTGCCGCGGATTTTTTTTATTCCCCGGGCAGGAATGCTGATTTTTGCCTGATGACTTTGGAGAAAAGGTCATTTGCAGCTCCGTCAAAAATGGTCCCGGGATTCACCGAGCTGGTGATGGCAATATCCGTTGAATCCCTGAACCAGGCGTTCACCTGTCCGATACGCGCTCCACTTTCGTTTTCCAGTGTAACGCTGTGCGTGGGCGCACCGCTGACACGCGTCTCATCTTCGAGGAAATTATTGCCGGTCAGTTGCCTGATCCCCGACAGGTAATCTGCCATGGCTGCACTGTCGGCCATCAGTCCGTCAACCATCCAGTTGTTTTCTGATTTTGCCAGGGAGAACTGTTCCCCGGGGGTCTGGATGGCAATCCTGGACAGCTGATTACCGGAAACCTGGAGCACCCTGCGGTCACGAAATTCGCTTGCACTGCGACTGAACATCATCCGCAGGAATCCTTCCACGGCATACACTTCTTTTTCCCCTTCCAATCGTACGTAACTGGTCATGGTCCCCTGCGGCCGACCACCGTATGGCGACATCGCCTGCTGCGGAGGCTGGGAATAGGAGAATTTGCCGATATACAGGTCGGCTGCTTCCTTTTTACCTGCTTCCACCTGCACGCGGGTTCCAAGGGAATCGGTCACCTCGTAATTCTCCCAACGATCCTTCTCCTTCGCTGCGAGCCGGGTGCTGGTCAGATCAGCCAGGGTATTCAGCATCTGTTCCGCCTGCCTGTTATCGGCATTATGACTTGCATCACCTTCTACAACGATCCAGTTGCTGCCCTGCTTCTCGAGACGCACGGGATCCTCATTTCCGACTGAATATATGGTCATGCCGGTAACTGCCGCAGTATCAATATCTGTCAGCTCACTCATGAATGACCTGTTCTTCTTTGAATTTCCTCCGATGGCTGTGATGAGCACCCCGGCCAGCAATACGAGGAAAATGGTAAGCAGTTGTTTGGTCTTTACTTTGTTAAACATGGCCCACCTCCATTCTTTTGATTCGTAATATTCTGTTGTTTTGAGCACGGAAGATCCCGTATCCGATCACCAGCAGGATCGGCAACAGGAAATTCAGGTATTTAAGAAACGTTTTTTTGCCATCTTCCAGTTCATCGATAGGACGTGCGGTTGCACCTTGTGTCCTTAATCCCACCAGGCCTGTATCATCCGATAACCAGTCGATGGCATTGACCAGCAGGTTCACATTATCGGGATTGATCTGTTGTTGTCCTTCCGCCGTGGCAAACCCGCCGTCAGCGACCACCACCATTTTTGACGGAATGCCGAATAGCGGGCCTTCCAGGGCAGCTGCCAGGGTCAGGTTTTTGAGCGGAAAATCACTGTTCTGCCACTGGCGTCCCGCAT